>NZ_ALCB01000019.1:0-6321 GCF_000282935.1 Actinomyces sp. ICM39 | reverse complement strand
TGCCCGGAACACTGGTGGCGCTACAGCCTCACTTTTCCTTGATGAGATCCAGCCACGTGCGGCGCTCGCCCACGAGGAAGCCGAAGTCGCGGTTCTGGTCAGCGATGGCGGCGTCGGTTGCCGGGTTCTTGATGAGCGCGGCCAGCACGTCGGGGGCGGCAGTGATGGCACCTACGCCCTGGCGGACCAACTCAAGGACCTGCTCGGAGTTCTTGAAAGACGCGGCCAGGACGTCGGCCTTCAGGTCGTAGGAGCGCAGGGTGCGGTGAATTTCCGAGGCGACGCGCACGCCGTCGATACCGTAGTTGTCCATGCGGTTGACGTAGGGGGCGACGTAGCGGGCACCGGCCTTGGCGGCCATGAAGCCCTGCATGGAGGAGTGAATACCGGTCGCGGTCACCTGCATGCCTTCGCGCACAATGCGCGGGATGGCGGCGAAGCCCTCGCGCGTGACGGGGAGCTTGATGAAGAGGTTGCCGCCGATCTCGCCGCGCAGCGCACGGGCCTCGGCGACCATGTCGTCGGCGCGCTGGGAGACGATCTGGACGTGCAGCTGGGCGCCGTCGGGCAGGAGCTGCTTGATGGCGTGGAGAACCTCGAGAGGCTCCTTGCCCTCGCGGTACAGGATCGTCGGGTTGGTCGTCACGCCGTCGATGGGCAGGTATTCCAGGGTCTTGGCGATGGAATCGACGTTCGCGTGATCGATGAGGATGAGCATGTGAGCAGCTCCTTTGCGCTGTTGTGAGTTTTCGCACCCCTAGGATAGCGCGGGCGGGAGCAGCCCACCGACTGCTCCCGCCCATTCCGAATGCTCTGTCTGCGATTACCTCGCCGAAGAGGAGTGGTAGTTCGGCGCTTCCGTCGTCATCTGGACGTCGTGCGGGTGCGACTCGCGCAGGCCCGCGCTGGTGATGCGCACGAAGCGGCCGTTGGCCTTGACCTGGGAGATCGTGGAGGCTCCCAGGTAGAACATGGTCTGGTGCAGGCCGCCGACAAGCTGGTAGATGACCTGGGCGAGGGAACCGGTGTAGGGCACCTGGCCCTCGATGCCCTCGGGGACGATCTTGTCGTCGGAGGTGACGTCGGCCTGGAAGTAGCGGTCCTTGGAGTAGGACTTGCGCCCGCGCGAGCTCATCGCGCCGAGCGAGCCCATGCCGCGGTAGCGCTTGAACTGCTTGCCGTTGGTGAAGACGACCTCGCCCGGGGACTCCTCGCAGCCGGCGAGGAGGGAGCCGAGCATGACGGTGTCAGCACCAGCCACGAGGGCCTTGCCGATGTCGCCCGAGTACTGCAGGCCGCCGTCCGCGATGAGCGGGACGCCGGCGGGGCCGCAGGCCTTGGCGGCCAGGTGGATCGCGGTGATCTGAGGGACGCCGACGCCGGCGACGACGCGGGTCGTGCAGATCGAGCCGGGGCCCACGCCGACCTTAACGGCGTCGACGCCCGCGTCGATGAGCGCCTGTGCGCCCTCGGTCGTGGCGACGTTACCACCGATGATGTCGATGCCCTCAAACGTCGGATCGGCCTTGATACGGCGGATCATGTCGAGAGCGAGCTGGGCACCGCCGTTCGCGGTATCGACGACGAGGACGTCCACACCGGCCTCGGCCAGCGCGGTGGCGCGCTCCCAGGTGTCGCCCCAGTAGCCGACGGCCGCGCCGACGACGAGACGTCCGCGCGAGTCCTTCGTAGCATTGGGGTACTGCTCGGTCTTGACGAAGTCCTTGACGGTGATGAGGCCGGTCAGGTGGTCGTTGTCGTCGACGATGGGCAGCTTTTCGACGCGGTGCTCGGCCAACAGGTGCTTGGCGTGTTCGCGGGAGATGCCGACCTGGCCGACGACCAGCTGGTCGCGCGGAGTCATGCAGTCGCGCACGCGCAGGGTAGCCCACTCGTCCTGGGGGACGAAGCGCAGGTCGCGGTTCGTGATGATGCCCAGGAGGGTGCCGTCCTCGTTCACGACGGGCAGGCCGGAGACGCGGTAGTGGCCGCAGAGGCTGTCGAGTTCGTCGATGGTGGCGTCGGGGCCGACGGTCACCGGGTCCTCGACCATGCCAGATTCGCTGCGCTTGACCTGGCGGACCTGCGCGGCCTGTTCCTCGATGGAGAGGTTGCGGTGAAGGATGCCGATGCCGCCCTGGCGGGCCATGGCGATGGCCATGCGCGCCTCGGTGACGGTGTCCATGGCGGCGGACAGGAGCGGGATGCGCAGCGAAATGTTCTTCGTCAGGCGACTGCTCGTGTCAACGGATGAAGGAACGACGTCCGTGAGCTCGGGTAGGAGCAGGACGTCGTCGTAGGTGAGGCCGGTCAGGCCGAAAGGATCATGTGTAGCGAGTTCTCCCATGGGCCAATTGTAGGCGGTCCGTGGCGCTTTCGCGTCCTCGCTTCCGCGCACGCCTCGAAGCCGGGCATCGGGGGACGAGGCCGGGGCCCCTCAGGGACCGTCAGGAGGACGCGCTGCGGCTGGCCTGGGAGGCGTAGCGGGCGGCGGTCGCGCCGGTGACTGTGAGATGAATCGGGGCGGCGCCTCGTGCCAGCATGCGGGCGGCGGTGAGGGCGTCGGGGCGCCCCTCCCACACGAGCATGGAGACGGAACCGTCGGGGGCGACCTCGTGGATCCAGCGGCCCATGCCGGCGCGGGCGTGGGAGTCGGCCCAGGCGATGGCGCGGGCGTAATCGACGGCGAGGTCCGCGGCGCGCGAGGGGTCCACGACCTCGGCGAGGACGCGGGCAGCGCTGGCTGCCTCGCACACGACCCAGTGCATGCGCTGGGGGGCGGCGACACTGCCGGCGGGGTCGAGGGTGTAGACGATGCCGCCCACGCCCTCGTCCGTCCATCCGTCGGCGAGGGCGCGGTCGTAGAGGGCGGTCGCGGTGTCGATCATCCAGGGGCCGGGTTTTTCGCCCATGTGGGTGATGATCGCGTAGGTCTGCCCGATGAGGCGGGCGGCCTTGAAGCCGAGGCCGGGGAGCGTATCTCCGGGTCGGATGAGCTCAACGGGAGCCTGATCGGAGGAGGCGGGCAGGGGGCGCCATTCCTCGTCGTAGAGGTCGGGCAGGGCGAAGGCACAGCGCGCAGCGATCTCTCCGACGAGGCGCAGGATCGAGCGCGCACGGTCGAACCAGACGCGCTCCCCCGTCGCCTCCCAGGCGGCCAGGTAGGCCTGCGCGGTATCGAGGTTGGTGGAGAGGCGACGCAGGGGCGAACGAGCGCCGGTCGCGGCATCAATCTCTTCGCGCACGGCTCCGGCGCACGGGTCCCACCAGCGCTGATCTTGGTCGGCTTCGAGGTCAGCGAGGAGGTCACGCGCCTCCTCGTGCCCGACCATGGCGGCAGCGGCGGCCGCACCGATCATCGCGGACTGCGCGCGCTGGGAGAAAACCGCTCGGGGAACGGGGGTGGCGCTGTTCTCTGACGTGGGAACGACCTCGGCGTACCAGGAGCCATTCGGAGCGCGCAGGGGGCCTGCGAGGGCGGCCAGGCCGTGGCTGACGAGGTGCGCGGCGCCCTCAATGCCCCGCATCTGCGCGAGAGCAAAGACGTGGGTCATTCGGGCGCTGATGCGCGCGTCGAGGGGACGCCCGAGGTCGACCTGACCGTCGGCGCGCAGGAAGGCGAAACCGACCCGCGCCTTCGACCGGGAAGCGAAGGCGACGAGCGCGTCAAAATCAGCGTCAAAAGCGCGGCGCAGATCTTCGTTGTTCCAGGGGGCGTTCATGACTGTTCTCCTGCCGGTACGTGCCTTCACGGTATCACCTGTCCGGCTCCGCGGGCGGAGGTGGGGGCCGCGTGCGCGCAGTTGAGGGCACAATTGCGCGTCAGCCGCCAAGGGCGTCAGGAGCGGCCGACGAGCTCCAGGTCGGCCTGGGGCGCGAGGAGGGCGAGGGCCTCCTCGACGCAGGCGCTGTTGGTGCGCACGCGCTGTACCTGGGGCGAGAGGATCTCGGGGGCGTCCGCTCCCACCATGATCGTGGGCACTCCGTAGCGCGCGACGAGGTTTTCCACCGTTTGCGCGCACTCGGAACCGCATCCGAGGACGACGGTGAGGGCGGGGACGCCTCCGCGCACGTACTCGCGGAAGCGTTCGGTGGTGCTGACGCCGCCGTAGTTTTCGCTGGAGAGCATGCGCACGTCGCAGCCGTACCAGGCCAGGGCGATGCCGATGACCTGGGCGGCGGTCTCGTGGAGCGAGTCGGAGATGAGTGCGACGCGGTCCCCTCCGACGAGGGAGCGGGCGGGGCGGGACTGATAGACAGAGCGGCACACGCGCTGGAAGGCGTTGACCAGCATGAGGGCGGGCGCGCTGCCGATGGGCTCGCCGCCCGGAGCGGAGCGCAGGGATTTGAGTGTCGGTTCGACGAATCGCGACCAGGTGTGGACGAGGCCGTGGCTTGCGACGGCGGCCTCGATCACTTCTTCGAGGCGATGGTAGTCGTCGGAGAGGGCGACGGAGCGCAGCTGGGCGGCGTTCGCCGGGCCTCGACGAGGCAGGAGCGTACTTTCTGCGAGGGCGCGCTTGGCGGCCTCGGCGGCGGACATACCGGCACGCACGTGGTGGATCATGGCGCGCAGACGGTCAACGTCCTCGGGCTGGTAGCGGCGTCGCTCACCGGCTTCACGCTGCGCGGGACCGAGGCCGTAGCGCCGTTCCCACGTGCGCAGAGTGGAGGGGGATACTCCCAGTTCATCGGACACAGAGGACATGGTGCGGGAGCGGTCGGCATGCGCCGACTGCGCCAGTATGGCTCGCGGCATGTCCGCTCCCTCCGGTCCTCGTCCGTACCTTGCTCTGATTCTCGCGTGTTCGCAGCGCGCACGCCACAGGAAGGGATAAGACACTCACCCCCAAGTTGTTCAAAAAGTTATTCATAATCTGTTCACTCTGCACGCCATGCATTTCTCCACGTTTTAACAGCACGGGCACGCTCAATCTGAGAACTGGCTCATAATTCCAGAAAGATCCTTGAATAACTACCGCACAAGTGTCTATTCTTGCCGACATCGTGTGCCGAAAGTGTCGGCACGACAGACATGAAGGAGGCACCCAATGACTGACGTCTCCCGTCTGCCCGGACCCATGATCGACGCGTGGGAATGGCAGTACGAAGCGGCGTGCCGAGACCTGGACACCGAGCTGTTCTTCCACCCCGAGGGTGAGCGCGGCTCCACGCGCCGTCGCCGCGCGGCAAACGCCAAGGCGATCTGCGCGACCTGCCCGGTTATCGAGCAGTGCCGGTCCTACGCTCTGGCCGCTCAGGAGCCCTACGGCATCTGGGGTGGAATGACTGAAGAAGAACGACGCGAAGAGATCCGCTCCTCTGGACGCGGTCGCCGCGTCTCCTAACGCGCATCCATTTTTCCGGTGCGGCATCGCCACCGCGGTGCCGCACCTTTTTACTGCCCGCCACAACGCCCATCCTCTCCGGGAGCTAGCATGACCAGCAACGACACCAAGGCCTCGCAGAAAAAGGCTGAGGACACCTCCACCAACCTGTACAAGACCCTGTTCTTCGTCACCGCACCGATCACCGCGGTCCTCGCGGGCGCGTGCGTGTGGATGGGCGTTCAGCTCTCCTCCACCTCTCCGGCGAGCCAGGCAACCCCGGCGGCCACGCCGACCGCGGCCGAACAGATGCCGCAGAACACCGAGACCGCGGCCCCCAGCCAGACGAATCCGAAGAACCTGGAGATCATGAAGTCTTTCATGCGCCACCAGGCTGACGACCCGCAGGCGAAGGGTGACGTGAACGCTCCCGTGACGATGGTTCTTTTCTCTGACTTTGCGTGCCCCTACTGCACGAAGTACGCCCAGGACGTCGACCCGGCACTCGCCGATCTCATCGCGGATGGAACCCTGCGCGTGGAGTGGTACGACCTGGCTCAGATCACCGAGACCTCGCCCCTGGCCGCGCAGGCGGGTATCGCCGCTGGCGAGCAGGGCAAGTTCTGGGAGTTCCACGACGTGGTGTACGCGGCGGCCGACCCGACCGGCCACCCCCAGTACTCCGAGCAGGCGCTTGTCGACTTCGCGGCCAAGGCGGGCGTACCCGACCTGGACAAGTTCCGCGAGACGATGCTCTCCGACCACACCGCCTCCAAGGTGAAGGCAGCCAAGGAACAGGCCCACCAGTACGGCATCAGCGGCACGCCCACAATGTTCATCAACAAGGCGTTCGTCAGCGGCTACCGCGACGCCGCCTACATCCGCAACACGATCCTCGACCAGGCGGCACAGTCCGCGTCCTGATACGAGGCCCGAGCAGGCTCGCCTCACCTCGGACACAGAGCACCAAGAAGGGCGGCCCGGAAGGATTCCT
>NZ_ALCB01000018.1:0-11931 GCF_000282935.1 Actinomyces sp. ICM39 | reverse complement strand
CAGTCGAGGTCAGTGACGCGACTGGCGAAGCTCCTAGAAGCTACCGGACGAGCCCGACCAACCGCCCGATCCCCAGTCATCACCCGAGCCCGATGCGCTCGACCAACCGTTGTTCTTCTCTTCCTCGAGCTTCTTGCCCACGGTCGACGGGGGGACGTGGACCTTGGGTGTGAAGGGACGGGTGAGGCCGTATCCTTCGGGATCCTCGACGACCTTCTTGACCGCGTCACCGATCGGCTTGACGAGCGGCTTAACGAAGTCCTCAGCTGCGCGGAGAGGCTCGAGGAGCGGGTCAGTGATGTAATCGATGAGGTGTTTCTCTTCTTTTTCCTCTGGCGGACACTCGCGAACGGGCTCGTCCAGGGGGGAGCGCTTCGGCTTGTCGCTGCTCGAAGAAGAGCCCTCACCGCAGCAACCACCGCCGGGGGTACCGCATTCCTTACCCACCTCGCGGATCGCGCTGAGGAAGGCGGGGGCAGCTGCCGTGAGGATGTCGAAGAGCGACTTCAGTTCGTCGAAGGCCATCTTCAGCAGGGTCAGGAGGTTCTGAACGTTCCAGGCCTCGGCAATAGCCCGCTCGCCGACAACGACCGCGGCTTTGACGAGCGACGCGCCGAGCGTGAGCCCCGCGAACGCTACTCCTTCAACGGCCTCTCCGATGATGTCCGAGATCAGCTTGCATACGTAATCGTGGGTTTTCTTGACGAGCTCAGCGGCCTTGGCAACCGCGCTGCCCACGGTGGCTGACGCGTCGGCCAGGGTGTTGATCGAAGCAACAACCTGCCCCTGACGCGACAGGTAACGGGAGACCGATTCGCCCTTCATGTTCTGCATGGCGCTGGACGATCCGGAGTCGAGCTCGGATGCCGTCGATCGCAGCGAATCTCCGATGGATGCCCAGGTCATGGCCATGCCGTTGACCTGCGCGGAGTCACCGGTGAGCTGGTCCATCCAGAACTTGAGGGGGTCGACGTAGTTGAGGAGGATATCCACGCCGTAGCTGATCAAGCCACCAAGCCCACCCAGGGCGAGCTCGCCAATGCCTTGGACAGCGCTGAGGGCCGACTCGGCGCCCCCCTTCCAGTCACCGGCATCGAGCTGGATGACAGCGTCGCGGATGTCGCCGATGGGGCCCAGGGCGTCATCGGACCCGTCCATCCACTCGCTGCGGGTATATACCGGCTGTTGCGGGCTCACTTCTTTACTCCTTCAAAAATGAAGCGACGCAGCGTGCGTTCTTCGTCTTGACGCTGGCGGGTCAGGAAGGTCTCGATGTCCTGGTCGCCGTGCTTGTCCTGCTTCTCAAAGAGGGAACGGACATCCTCGGGCTTCGAATCGGGATGCGCCTTCGTGAACTCGTCGATACGCGCGTTCTGGGTCTTCTGCTGTTCGTCGACGAAGGCGCGGAAGCTGGTCTGCTGGTCGTTGCGCTGCTTGGACATGAAGGTGTCGAACTGCTGGGGGGTTGCCTTCGGGTTGTCCTTGACGAACTCGCGGATCTGAGATTCTTCCTCGGTGCGCTGTTTCGCCAGGTAGTCCGTCATCGCGTCCTGCTGGCGCTTCTGGTTGTCCTCGATGAGGGTCTTGACCTCGGAGATGTCCTCACCCGGGTGCGCCTCGGCATAGCGTTCGAGGGCCTTCGCCTGGTCTTCCTTCTGACGGTCGTAGAAGGTCTTCAGGTCGGCGTTTTCGTCCTCGCGCTGCTTTTCGAGGAAGGCGCGGAGTTCGTCCTCACCCACGCAGACCTTGTCGTGGCCGGCGAGCATGCTCGCAATGGAGGTCTCGTCGTCCTTCTTGTCCTTCTCGAGGCCCTTGATGATCTCCTCGGCGTTGTTCGGCTTGGGCATGGTGGCAGTGCCGCTGACGCCTCCGTTCGAGACGCCTCCGCCACCGCCGCTCGATACGCCGCCACCGCCGCCGTGCGAGGGCACACCTACGCCGCCATCTGCGGTGCCGCCGCTGGGGCCGGTGACCGGTGCGCTCGCGCCCGGAGCTACGGAGCCGGGCGGAGTGCCGGGGGTGTCTCCTGCACCGGGAGGCGTGGGGCACGGCTCGAGTTGGTCTCCGGGGCCCTTAATAATGTCTTTATTGTCACGCTCGGCTGCGCGCATCCGCTGCTCGAGGTCGATCAGGCAGTTGCTCAGTCGGTGTTCAGCTTCGGCGGCGTCATTGATCATGGCCGCGATGTTCGAAAACTGGTAGGTACACACGGCTGTGTACTGCATGAACATCAGGCCGAATGCGTTCGTGATGACCTGTCCCAGGGTCTGGGTGGCGGTGTCGTAGCACGCGTCGAGCGTGTTGGCGCAGTTGTCCACCTCGCCCGCGTGGCTCACCAGCCCATCCAGGTCGATTGCGAGATCGTAGTTCGACATTGGTATCAGCGCCCGAGCGAGTTCAGCACGGGTTCCACGGTGGCGGCGTATGCCTCAATCGCGCCACCCTCGTCCTTGAAGTCCTGAGCGACGTGCTCGCGGACGAAGGTCGCCATGTTGCGCCCGGCGTCCGCGTAGGCTTCCATAATCGCCTGCTCAAGCTCGCGGGCACTGCCGCGCATGCCGTTGTCATCGATGGAGATCTTGGTCATGCGACCGTCAGAGTTGACCTCGACCTCGACATCCTGGTTGCTGTCCATGCCAGAAACACGGGCGGACGTCAGTCGCTCGACGAGCTCCTTGATCGCGTTCGCCTTCTTCTCGGCGGCGGCGATCTGATCCTTCAGCATCTGTTCAAATTCTTCGGGCGTCTGCCCCATCACATCTACCATACGGTTATCCTAACCGACTGAGGCGATATGTGGGGAGCTCTTCGACCTGCGAGACAACGCCACGGACAGCGGAAATTCACCGACCAGAAGGTCGTTCAGGATTGACATATCAACACGCACAACCCTGACGCCTCGTCAGTCCCGGTGGTAGCGCGGGCTGGTTCCCAGGTGAACAGGGTATTTGTGCCCATCCCTCAACGCGTTCTTCTCATCGGTGCCCCGATAGACATACGACGGGTCATTCATGATTACTCGCGGGTTCACAACCCCATCCGCATAGTCCGAAATCTCTTGGACTGTGGGCTTTGCCCCGTTGCCTTTTCCAATGAATGGGTGTCTGTTGGAGAGCGCTGTGGGGTCAGACGAAAGAAGGGCAGCGGGATCGATCTCTCCGTAACCAGTTCGGTTGTTCCACTGTCCAGCTCCACTCCCGGTAGCGACCAACGCTTGGAGGATCTGTTCCGTCGTTGCTTCTCGTCCAAAGCGCTGCTTGCCCAACGCGAGGGTCCCAGCGACGACCGGAGCCGCCATGGACGTGCCATTCACGATGTAGTCGTTCCCATCGATCGACGAACGAACCATCACCTCCCCGATAGCAGCAACCGACACTCCATCGCCCCAACTCGAGTAGCTGGCCACTGTTCCGTCCGGTTCGAGTGCGCCCACACCGACAACGCCAGACCAACTCCCCATCGATCGCGGGTCGTTCTCGATGCCTTCATTACCCATGCTGGCGACGACAATCACACCATTGACGACTGCGCGGGCAAGCGCCCACCGCATCTCCTGGGATTCCGGTACGGAAAAGGTCGACGAGATGGAGATAATGTCAGCTCCATCATTAATAGCCTGCTCAATGAGGTTGGGAGCCTGAGCCAAATCACCCGGTCTCGACCAGCTCGTCGAGCAGTCGCCTTCCCCCTCAAGCGCCTCGCGCACCATTTCGTAGTTGTAGATGGTCGCGTCCGGCGCCAAGCCGAAGTCCCGCGCAACAAGCACCTGCGCGATGAAGGTCGCGTGTCGATCCGATTTCTCAACACGTTGCGGGACACACGGACTCTTCAGTTCAATGTGTGCTCCAGCGAGTTCGGGGATCGTCGTATCGATTCGGCCATCGAGCACAGCGACGACGACTCCCCGCCCCGTGTACCCCTGCGCCCGAAGGGAGTCGAGAGAATAACGCGAGTAGTGGGTCTGGTCCGTCGCCACGATTGGTCGTGTGAGCGCCTGCGCTGGCTGCTCGGCAACGACCACACTGCCCACGATAAGCGTGCAGATGCAGAGAAAGACTGCCAGGACACGCAGGGCGCGCCCATGCCTCGTCATCGTAGTCAAGGGCCTTTGTCCTTTCACTGTCCAGCGGGAGGGAATGCGTCAGTCCCGGTGGTAGCGCGGGCTGGTTCCCAGGTGAACGGGGAATTCATTATCCGGGCTAAAAGCCGCATCCTCGTTCACACCGCGGTAGACGTAGTCGTCGTCGTTCCTCATCAACAGCGGATTGACAGTGCCGTCGATGTAATCCTCAACATCCTGCCAGCTTGGCTTCGACGACAGTGTCTTCGATTCGCACGGATTGACGTCAGGCAGCGACGAGGCATTCGCGTTGAGCAGCCCCCACGGGTCAGCTGGCCCGAAGCCCGTGTAGTAGTTCCAGTCGCCGTTACTCCCGGTACCGGTCGTCGTCATGGCCTGCAGGATCTGATTCGCCGTGATCCGGTCGTCGAAGCGCTGCCACGCAATTGCGAGGAAACCCGCGACGATAGGCGTCGCGAAGGATGTTCCCTGCATCGTGAACACTTCTCCGCTGGTACCGCTGCGCACGACAATCGAGCCCAGAGCAACGGTTTCGACGCCGTTGCCCCAGTTGCTGTAATCGGTCAGCGACCCGTCTGCATTGATGGCGCCCACTCCGCAGATCCCGGACCACAAGGGCAGCGTATCCTCGGGATCTTCGGTGGATTCATTCCCCATCGCGGCAACGACGATGACGCCCTGGGAAATGGCCCGCGCCATGGCCCACCGCAGATCTTCGTTGTACAGCGGGTAATTGCTCGAGATCGAGATGATGTGAGCGCCGTCGTTGATCGCTTGCTCGATCAGCAGCGATGTATCGGCCTCGCCCCGCGCATACACGCCGGCGGTCGCACAGTCGGCGCCCACTTCCTCCTCGCTGTACCCCAGGTCGTAGGTGTACAGGGTCGCTCCGGGGGCTACGCCGAACTTCGGCGCCACGAGGACCTGGGCAACAGCCGTGCCGTGATCCGCGTTTTCTGGCAGGGACCGGACCGTGCACGGGCTCTTATTTTCGATTGTCGCGCCGGCCAGCTCAGGAATGTTCGGGTTGACGTGCCCATCGATCATGGCGATGATCGCTCCCTCGCCGTTGTACCCCTGGCTGTGCAACGAGCTCAAGCGATAGAAGGAGTAGTACTCCTGGTCCGCGCCGGTCACCTCCCGATCGACGGCGTTCGCGGGAGCGGCCGGGACGAGGCCGCCACCGACAACGAGCGCGAGGACGCCCGTCCCGAGGCCGCACATGCGCCGCCAGCGACGCCCAGACGACAGCGTCACGCGTCGTCCTCATCATCCTTGTCGGCGGCCACGGGCCTGCCACGCAGGTGCGAGAGGATCACAAGGCCACCAAGAATCGCCGCACCCATGACGACGATCCCGGAGACGATGTAGGTGCGAACCGTCAGGATGTTGTTACTGTTCGCCAGCGTCGGAGATGCCACGGCCGGACGGTTCGGAACGGGGTGGGCCGCCTGATCGGGGTGCGGGGGCCCGTACCTCGTGCCGATGTCGTCGAAGGTAAGCGCGTCGTAGGGCGCGACGATACCCCAGCCGAGCTCGTTCGTGCGCTGGTCGGCCGCACCGCGCAGCGCGGTGACCTCGAGGCGGTACTTCCACATATCCGGAGACTCGTTGGGATACTTGGAGGCCACGAGGGCCGCGAAGCCGCCCGCGTAGGCGGTCGCGTAGGAGGAGGACGGCAGAGGCGTGTCACCCGAGTAGCCGCCGACCAGGCAATCAGCCTGATCAAACCACGTCGTCAGGATGACCGCGGCGGGCACCGCCAGGTCCACATGAGCCCCATGCACCTGCTGGTCGGACGCGAAACCGTAGGCGTCCGAGGCGGTGACCGCGAGGACTCCCTCGTAGGCTGCGGGGTAGACAACCTCGTTGTTCTTCTGGTCCTGGTAGGTGTTGCCGGTCGACGCGACGACGAGCGAGCGCCCGCGCACAGCCTTGACCGCTGCCTCCAGGTCCGAGTTCGGATCCTTCGAGGACTGGGCGACGACGATAATCTGGGCGCCATTGTCAGAGGCCCAGCGGATGGCTCGAGCGACGCGTGACATGAAGGGTTCTTGCCCCGGCTTGTCGGCGTTTCCCTGCTCGAGGCCAGTCTCGATGCGCACCGGGAGGATCTTCGCTTCCGGAGCGACACCAACGAGGCCCGACCCCTTCGCCGCGGGAAGCTGGCGAGCAGCGATCGCACCGGCGATCGCCGTGCCGTGTTCGCCAACGTCGACGCGACCATCGGTGCCTTCACCGCTCAGGTCGATACCGGGCAGGACCACGGAGGGATCCCCCGAGTTGAAGTGTTCATTGCCCGCGGCAACGCCAGAGTCGACGACCGCAACCGTCACGCCGGCACCGCGCGTCAGGTCCCAGGCACGGCGCACGCCCACCTGGTCGAGGATGAGGGGCTGCTGCTTGATGTAGCGGGGAGAGTCTACCGGGCACGTCTCTTCTGAGCGCTGCTCGGGGGCCTCCGTCGGCGCATCGGAGGGAGGCGCCGTGGGTGTGGGACGAACGCTCGGCGTGGGTGCCGGGTCCGCGTGCGCGATCGTCGGGCCGAACGCAGAGGATGCCCCGGCCTCGTCCGAGGGGGACGCAGGGGCGAGAACCGGCGCGAGCGCGAGCCCCGTCGCCAAGGCGGCACCGACGAGGCCGTGGCGGAGCGACCGGGTACGCGCGAAGCCCCGTGTCACGAGAGCCCCACTGATGAGGCTGCCGCCTGTGGAGTCATATCGGTTCCCGGCGGAATCAGGTTCGCCCACGTCTCTGGGATCGCGGCGACATCATCCTGTTTCCATCCCAGGGCGTTCATCGACACAGTGGGCGTCGCTCCGAGCGAATGGATGTATCCCTGGTCGGATACGAAGGCGTAGGCAGCTGCCTGGCCACCCGCCGACGTGATCGCGACGAGCGCCCCGGAGCCACCCGCCACCGTCACGGTGCGCGTCGTGGTCGGCCCGGAGGGCGAGCTCACGGACTCGGCATCATACGAGGCCTGGACGGCGCGCTGATACGGCATCGTGTAGAGCCCGAGCTTGGGCACCGCCTTGTTCGTCGTCGACATGTGGGCGCACAGGGCCGTTCGGTTCGACGCGTCAGCCTTCTGGTCATTCCACACCGGGTCCGAGAAATCCTCGTAGCGCGGCCAGTCCTCGCCGATGAAATCTGCATGGACGGGAGTCACGTCCTTGAACATGTCCGTCCCAAACTGCCTCGTGGCCGGGGCGTCGCGGTACAGACGTGCGGCCGTGGAGTTGAACACCGCCAGCTGGGAAGAATTAACGACCAGGTAGGAGAACTGGACCTCACCCTTCGCGTCGGTCTGCTCGACGACGGTGCCGATCGTCAGGTTCGCGTCCTTCAGAGGGCCCGGAAGGTCTGTCGCGGGCGCACCTGCATTCGGGATTTCGCTGTAGCTCCAGGATCGCAGCGGCGTGCCGGAGGGGAAGAGGTCCACCCACTGCGGGTCCACCTCGACGGGGTAACCGACGCGGTTCTGGAACGCCAACGTCCAGTCGCTCAGACGGGAATCCGTCTCGTCGATGAGGTACTTCTTCTCGGTCGCTGCGTCCACGAAGTAGATGGTTTTACCGTGGTCAGGGGTAACGAGCGCGGAGACGGCGGGTGTCAGAGGGAAGTTCTCTTCCGGCAGCTTCTGCCCGATCCAGGTGTGGTAGGTGTCCTCGAGGTCGCAGGACAGCCAGGTGCTCGCCAGCTGCTTGCTGGTCGGAACGTCGTCGGGCACGCCCGGCAAGCCAATCTGGGCGCCGCGCGGCTTGTCGTCGAGGGACGAGGCGCTGGCGGAGATCACCTCGAGGGTGCCTTCCTGGGACAGGAGGCGCGCCGTCGTCACGTTCGAGATCGGGTGCAGGACACCGTTCGCGAGGAAGTAGCGCGCGCCCGTGGACTTGACGTCGACGAGGACGAAGTTCTTGCTGTCCAGGTTCGGGTTTGCGTTGAAGAAACGCATGCCCACACCGATGACGCACATGATGATCGCGACAAGCGCGCCGAAAATCAGAGGCCGTACCGGGGACGGCGGATCGACCTCGCGACCACCGGGGGTACCCGATGTGAACGCCGTAATCAGACGGTGACGGTTGAAGCGCTGGGCTTCGAGAATATCTTTACTGGACGGCATGACTTACCCCCACAGGTAGACGGCCAGAGGGATCAGGACAAAGAGCGAGAGCACCGAAATGGTGTCCGCGATGCGCGTGAGGTGCGGACGTGCGCGGGGGCCAACGACGTTCGTCACCACGAGGACGAGGGCGGCTGCAATCGCGCAGAAGGTCACCCACGCCAGGCTCGTCGGGTTGGCTCGGGTGGCGAGCGTCGCAGAGACCAGGATCGTCGTCAGGCCCGTCAGAGCACCGAGGAGCACCTCGACGCGGGCGCGAATCGAGCGTGTCTGCAGAATCAGGGAGGCGGAGCCGAGGACGGCCAGGATGAGCGGAATGGACACCGAACGCAGGGTGGGCGCGCTCAGCATCGATACCGTCAGGAAGAGCGCCGCGAGGCCGCCGCCCGCACGCAGGGAGACGACGAACACGAAGGAGGTACTGACCTGGTCGGTGACTCCTTGCGCGGGGATCTGCTCGGCAGTATCGGCGTCCAGGATCCTCACGGGAATATGCGCAAGAGCGATCCACGGCGCGACCTGCAGGAGGACGACGACGAGGGCGAAGAGGAGGGCGGACACACCGACCTGAGACAGGGCGCCAACCTTCACCATGAGGCCGGTGGCGGCGATCATCGTTCCGAGAACAAGCGGAGCCGCAATGGAAATCCGGTACTTCTTGGGCAGCGTCAGCACCGCGAGCGAGCCGACGAGCACGCCGAGACCGACGAAGATCCAGCCGCCCGCGTCCCACTGGCTCTGCGAGAGCCGAAGCGCCGAGGCGGCGGTCAGGAAGGGAACAGTGTGCGCGAGCGCAATTCCGGAGGGGCCGGCGTACTTGCGGCTTACGACGATGGACGTTCCGACGACAAGGAGCGCGGAGACAATGCCGATTGCACCGTAGACGAAGTTGAGTGTCCTGACGCGGCCGGGATCCAAGGAAACGAGGGCGTCCTGAGGCGTGGTCGCCAGGAGGACGGCGGCAACGAAAATCAGGGCAGCAGCGGAGAGCGCGGCGAGCGTGCGAGCATTGTCACGTGTCCAAGGCGTGGACACTCTTTCAACGACTTGCCCGACGGCTTCCGTCAGGTCGTCATAGACCATATCGGCGGCTCCCTCACCGAGGGGTTCGAGCGTCAGCGCGGCACCGGCGCGCACCCCCTGGGCGGACAGAGACGCGGACTGGTCGAGGAGTCGGCCCGACGCGGTTCGCACCGCGAAACCATCGTTTGCGGGCTGATCACTGAATGCTCCGGCGGATTCAACGAGCCCCGGCAGGAGTTCGACCAAAGGGATCGTCTGAGGGACCGTGACATCACTTCGATCCACGCCGTAGGTAATCGTGAGTGGAATCATCGCCACTCCACGAGATGTTTTCGATGCCATTGGATCCTCCCGGTTGCCGCGTGATGGGGTCTGTGGCTACACGACACAACCCTGTAAGTCTAGGTTGTCGGTCAGGTTTTGTCATGATTTTTGCGTAACATCAAAAAAAGAGATGAAAACATGGTTAGTATTCATGTGTCCCCATGCTCTCACGCATCCCGCGAGAGAGTTCACTCATACAAATGGAGGTTCACATGGCAGACCAGCGGGCCGTAGATGGCGCCCTTGCACAGGGCGTCTCCGCGATTGAGTCCACCTACAACGACCTGCAGGGCCACTTCCGTCGCCTCGAGGGCGACCTGTCGACCATCGGCAGCTCGTGGCAGGGCAGCGCCTCGGTTCAGTTCACCCAGCTGATGCAGCAGTGGCAGGACAACGCGGCGAAGGTTAACCAGGCTCTTCAGGAGCTCGCGGACAACCTGCGTGGCACCGACAAGGCAATGCAGGCCAACGAGGCCGACACCGAGGGCTCGTTCGCGCAGATCCTCGGCGGACTGTGAGAGATTAAGACAGGAGACTGAAGATGGATTTCCAGGTAAATTACGGCGCTCTCGATGGCGCTGCCGCCGACATCAAGTCCGGCGCCTCCAACCTGCAGGGCTGCCTCGATGACCTCGAGAACACGCTGAACCAGCTGCGTTCCTCGTGGGAAGGCCAGGCTCAGGAAGCCTACAACGCCGCTCAGGTCAAGTGGAACCAGGGCCTCGAGGGCCTGAAGGACGTCCTGTCCCGCACCTCCGCGGCCGTGGACTCCGCTCGTTCCAACTACCAGCAGACGGACCAGGCTTCCGCCGCCCGCTTCTGATAGCACCGCGCACACGCGCTGAGGGAGGGTCCGCCCCATTGTCGGGGCGGGCCCTCCCTCGTTTATCCGCCCAGCCCCGCCGGGTGACGACACACCCATCGCGAGGGCAACTCCCTCGCGCATCGACAGCATTTTTCGAAATTAACCGAATGATACAAAATCGCTTACCGCGGTGCCCACACCTGCCCACAAAGAGGCCTACAACAGACATTGTGGCGAGTCTCTCATTCGTGATTGTGTTGGCGACCGTTGGACGCCATGTCTAACTGTCGAAGGTGTTGCGTGTCCGTTTGAGCATCCCTCGGCTCGCGGCGTGCCCCGCTCGCAGATTCGCGCCGGCGCGAGTTCCACAGCGCCCACGGGCTCGCCGTTGTAACGCCTCACCACCGCACCACTCACACCTGCTGGATAACTCCTGCAGCCCCACAGAAAGAGGATCCCGTCGCGGCCAGGCCGCGACGGGATCCTCAAGCAGACAACGCGTCAGCGCACCGAATCCGCATCCGCAAGGACGATCGTGGCACGACGCTCGCCCATGAGGATTTCGGTACCCGCGGGCACCTCGACAGCTTGGCCGCCCGCGAGCGCGGAAATACGACCATCAGGCGTTCGGATCTGCGTGCCATTCGCCGAGAAGGCATCCTCGATCCAGGCACCCGTCGCGGTCGGACCGACGCGCATGTGCGTACGCGACAACGACACGGTCGTATCGGGCACGACGACCGAGCGCGTGCCTTCGACGGACGCGGGCCTGCGGCCGATGGTGAGAGGCTCGTCGATCAGCTCGCGCTGCCCGGAATCGAAGATGAGCCACAGCAGCTGAGCGCGCGCGGGAGCAGCCGGGGCACCCCACTGAGACCGGCCCGCGTCACCCCACTGAGAGCCGCCACCCTGCATCTGCCCGGCCGCGTACGCCTCCTGGGCGGCCTGGCCGGCCTGAACCGCGCGGCGGCTGGGCGGCGGGGCGGACACGCCCGCACCGTTTGCGGCGTGGTAGGGCATAGTTTCGAACGACGGCTCGGAGTACGAGGCCGGGGCTGCCTGGGCGGGAGCCTGCGCAGGGGGCGCGCCCCAGGAATCCTGCGGGGCAGTCACGGGAGCCGCGGGCACGTCGGTTGCCGGAGACGAGAATGTCGGAACGGCGGGCACCTCAGAGGCGGGAGACGAGAAGGTCGGAACGGCGGGCACCTCAGAGGCGGGAGACGAGAAGGTGGGCACCGCCGGAACCGCAGGGGCCTGCGCAGCAGGCGCGTATGCGGGCTGGGTCGGGGCGGGACGATGCGCGTCGGGCATGCCCTGCGGCGGCGCTGCCGGAACCGCGGGCATCGCCGGAGCGGAAGGCACCGAGGGAGCGGAGAGCGCAGCCTGCGGCGCACTGTAGTCGGGCGCGTAGGGGTCGTTGGCGCGCTGTCCCGGAGCAGAGTAGCCGGGCGCGGCCTGCGGCACGGGCGTAAGCGGGGCGCTCGGCGCCCCCCACTGGCCCGGCGAGCTAGCCGGGTGAACGCCGTCGAAGCCGTTGGGAGCTTGGCCGGGGCGCGGACGCTCGGCGTA
>NZ_ALCB01000017.1:0-7190 GCF_000282935.1 Actinomyces sp. ICM39 | reverse complement strand
CGGGCCACCGCCCACGAGCACACCAAGCAGCCCGGCCCAAACACACAAGCGGCGCCCGGAACACCAGCGGGGCAACAAGCACCGCCGGAAATCAGGCGATCAGCGGCTCACGGGCACCCAGCGGCTCGCCCACTCGGCGGCGACATCCGTCAGCACGGGCAGGTGCGCCGAACCGGAGGCGGCGAGCGCACGATCCACGGCCTCGTCGATGACGGGCACGCCGTCGACCGGCGTGTACTCGCCCGCGATGCCTTCGGGGGCAGCGGTCATTTCGACGAGGGAGCCGTCGGGCAGCAAGTGGAAGACCTCGCGCGTGCGGTCGAGCAGACCGGTCTCCTCATCGAAGGAGTCGTGCGTGATGAGCACGGGAACGCTGAGGCCGCGCAGCGCGTCCTCGCCGGAGACCATGGACATGTCGGCGAGGGTGCGCTTGGAGATCGTGAACTGCTGGCGCACGGACTCTGAGTCGTCGGGCACGGTCGTGGCCCCGTGGTGCTCGAGATCGGAGAGCTGCACGTCGGAGAACACGAGGTTCCAGTCGTAGGACAGGGGGCCGAGGACCGGGGAGACCAGCACGTATGTCTGCAAGGCGGGCGGGCGCGAGCGCAGTGCGACGGCGGCGCCGAACTCGTGGCCGACGCAGATTTGGCGTGCGAAGCCCTGGTCGGCGAGCCAGCCGGACGCGGAGCGGAAGTCTTCGATGAGGGGGTCGAAGGTGATGATTTCGTCGCCCGAGGCGCCGTGGCCGGAGTAGTCGAAGCTGAGAGTCGCATAGCCGGCCCGACGCAGTGCACGACCGAGTGAGTCAAACATGCCCGATGCGTGACGATCCGACAAAAAGGTGTGAGAAAAGATCACCGCGGCGTCGCGGCAGTCCACGGGACGCGTGAATGTACCGGAGAGGGATACTCCCCGGGGCGTCTCAATCGTTACCTGGCTCACGCTATAAACATAGCGTGTGAGGGCCGCTCACGGAAAGAGGGGCCCACACTGTGCACGAATGTGACAAGAGGACACCTGAGACTAGAAGCATCCGTGAATAATCCCCACTCATGGTGAGGATCGTGCGGCACGGCGGGCAGCACCACTAAGATGGGACGCATACGCGCCGGTGAGAGCCGCGCCCACGGGGCTTGCGAAACACCCACCACAACGGGACGCCCCACCACTTGCAGCGAGAGAAGGACATTCATGGGAACCAAGACTGGAATCCTCATCGGAGTTGGCATCGGATACGTCCTGGGCACCCGAGCAGGCCGCGAGCGCTACGAGCAGATTCGCGCGAACGCCTCGAAGCTGCGCCGTTTCCCGATCGTGGCACGCCCCCTGGATGCGGCTGGCCAGAAGATGTCCGACATCGTGCGCACGGGCGGCGAACAGGTCACCGATAAGGTCGCCGACGCCGTGAAGGAACGCCTCTTCGGAGCCCCCGCCTCCCAGCCGACGACGGTCGACGCGCAGACCACCTCTTCCACGACGCAGCGTTGAGCGCGCGAGGGAACGAGGCCATGAACGCGGACCCGCTGACCGACGGCCAGGAGCCCACGCGCGCGCAGCTTAAGCGCTGGCGCAAGCACCTGGCCGAGGAGCGCATGGAGGCCCGCACCTACCGCGACCTGTCCGAGCGCCGGACGGGCGAGGAGCGCGCGGTCCTCTTGCAGCTCGAGGAGGCGGAGCGCCGCCACGAGGAGTATTGGCTGGCGCGCCTGGGTGATCGAGCCCTGCCCGCCCCGAAGCCGCCGCTGCGCACGCGCGCCGCGTCGGTCCTCGCGCACCTCTTTGGCACGATTTTCATTCTGGCGATGGCCCAGCGCGCGGAGCAGCGTTCCGCCCGCGACGTGGATGACGACGTGCCCGCGCACATGCAGGCGGATGAGCACATTCACGCCGAGGTCATTCGTTCCCTGGCGGCGAAGTCCCGCGAGACCCTGGCGGGCACGTTCCGCGCGGCGGTTTTTGGCGCGAACGACGGCCTCGTGTCGAACCTGGCGCTCGTGCTGGGTGTGGCGGCGACGGGCATGGAGCCCCACGTCGTTCTCCTGACGGGCATTTCGGGCCTGCTCGCGGGCGCCCTGTCGATGGCGGCCGGCGAGTGGGTGAGCGTGCGCAGTCAGCGCGAACTGCTCGATGCCTCGATCCCCGACCCGGACGCGCATCAGGCGGTGCCGGACCTGGACGTGGACGCGAACGAGCTGGCGCTTGTGTTCCGTGCGCGCGGCGAGAGCGAGGAGGAGGCCGAGCGGCACGCGAGGCAGGTTTTCGCACGCCTCGCCAAGCCTGCGACCGGCGAGTCCGGCGCGATCGCGGTACGCGCCGCACTGGGCGGTAGCCCCGAGTCGGACGGCGCGGGGGACCAGGTGGGCACACCCATGAAGGCGGCGCTGTCCTCGTTCTGTTTCTTCGCTGTGGGCGCGTTCTTCCCTCTGATTCCCTACCTGCTGGGCATGACCGGCATGACCGCGATTGTCGTCGCGGCTGTGATCGTCGGCGTCGCCCTGCTGTTTACGGGCGGCGTGGTCGGCATCCTGTCCGGTCAGTCCCCCGCGCCCCGCGCGCTGCGCCAGCTCGTCGTGGGTTACGGCGCCGCGGGGGTGACGTACCTGCTGGGCTCACTGTTCGGCACGTCGATCGCCTGACGCCTCGTCTCCAGCGGGGACGAGGCCGGGGCTGACCCGCGCGCTCCCCTGACCTCGGGGGTTCGCGAAGCGGAGGCCGGGGCCCAGATGCGGTGTCCCTGTGTCACACTAGGGTCATGACGGATTTTCTTTCTCGGGCGCGCGGCGCTCTCATGGGCCTGGCTGTCGGCGACGCGGTGGGCACCACGAATGAGTTCAAGTGGGCGGGCACCTTCGAGCCGATCACGGACATGGTGGGCGGCGGCCCCTTCCTGTTGAAGCCCGGGCAGTGGACGGATGACACATCGATGGCGCTATGCATCGCGGACTCCCTGCTGGCGAAGGGCCGCTACGACTCCTTTGACGTGATGGAGCGCTACCAGCGCTGGTATTCGAAGGGTTATCGCTCGTCGACGGACAGGTGTTTCGATATCGGCGGCCAGGTGCGTGCCGCGCTGTTCGATTACGAGCACGAACAGCGCGTGCCGGTGACCGCCGAGCGCTCGAACAGTGCCGGTAACGGCGCGATTATGCGCCTGGCGCCCATGGTGATCGCGGGTTTCCGCTCGCGTTCCCCGCGCGAGGTGGTCACGACCGCTCGCTTGAGCGCGCGCGAGACGCATTTCTCGGTCGAGGCCGAGGCCGCCACCGAGGTCTTCGCCGCCCTGCTGGTGGGCGCCCTGCTGGGGTGGTCCCCGGAGCAGCTCATGGACGTGTCGTGGGCGTCAACGGGCGCGGCGTTCGACGACATGGCCGCAAGGGTGATCAGCCCCGATCCGCAGGTTCGTGCCTCGTGGGAGGCGGAGACAAGCGGCTACATCGTCAACGGCCTGCGCCTGGCGGTGCACGGCCTCCTAGATTTCCCGTCCTTCAAGGACGCGACCCTGGCGATTTCGAACATGGGCGGCGACTCGGACACGAACGCTGCGATCTACGGGCAGCTGGGCGGCGCTTTCTATGGGATCGAGGGTATCCCGGCCTCGTGGAGGGAGCGCGTGTACCTGGGCGAGGAGATCGACCAGCTGGCGCGTGACCTCGTGGATCTGCGCCTGGAGCCTCCCGTGACTCGCTTCGACGAGGACCTGCAGGACGAGGCCTCCGCCTGACGGCCCAGACTCGTCACACCCTCACCCACACCCACGCCCTCACCCAACAGTTACCCCCAAATGTCGCATGCAATTCCCTCGCACCTATTTCAACGTTTGAAATCAGACCGTTGAAATCATGCGGATTTAAGCCGCACTCAAAAACTGACCCAAGGGAATTGCATGCGACTTTGGGTGTGTCACGCCTTCCACTGCTGCCACGCCGCCAGGTGCCGGGCGGCCGCCTCTGGCCAGCGACTAGACTGGCTCTATCATGCCTGACTCTCGCTCCGCCACGCCCAAAGCACGCAAACCGCGCCCGCGCAACGCCGGACGCAGGCGCCCCCGCGAGCACGCGCGCCCATTCAAGCCTTTCACGCCGGAGCAACTAGCAGAGCGCGCCGCGGCAATCCCCGTCATTTCCTTCCCGGATCTGCCGGTGAGCGCCCGCCGCGATGAGATCGCCCAGGCCATCCGAGACCACCAGGTGGTCATCGTGTCGGGCGAGACCGGCTCGGGCAAGACGACGCAGCTGCCGAAGATCTGCATGCAGCTGGGCCGCGGCGTGGCCGGCATGATCGGGCACACCCAGCCGCGCAGGCTCGCGGCGCGTTCGGTCGCGGATCGCATCGCCGACGAGCTGGGCCAGACCGTGGGCCGCGAGCGCGGCCAGGTGGTCGGCTACCAGGTGCGTTTCACGGACGAGGTCGGCCCCACGACCCTCGTCAAGCTCATGACGGACGGCATCTTGCTGGCGGAGATTCAGTCGGATCCGATGCTGCGCCGCTACGACACGCTCATCATTGACGAGGCCCACGAGCGCAGCCTGAACATCGACTTCATCTTGGGCTACGTGGCGCGCCTGCTGCCCGCGCGCCCGGACCTGAAGGTCATCATCACGTCGGCGACGATCGATTCGGATCGTTTCGCGCGCCATTTCGGCACGTGGGAGGGCACGCCCGGTTCGGGTCGCCTGATCGAGCCCGCGCCGGTCATCGAGGTGTCGGGCCGCACTTACCCGGTCGAGATCCGCTACCGTCCCCTCGGCCCGACGACGCCCTCGTCGTACACGTCCGAGGCCTCCGGCAAGCAGGCGGACGATCCCATCGAGATTATCGAGACCACCGAGGTCACCGAGTCCGGCCCGATGCAGCTGGTCTTGGAGGACCCGGACGACGAGCTGGCGACGCTGGGCTACGGCATGGGCGAGGACATCGATGTGGAGACCGCGATCTGTCACGCGGTGGACGAGCTGAGCGCGGAGGGCGACGGCGACATCCTGGTCTTCCTGCCCGGCGAGCGCGACATCCGCGACACGGAGGCGGCCCTCCTCGATCACTTGAAGGGACGAGGCCGGCGCGCGGGAGACGACAAGGGCGCGCGTCCGGGAGACATCGAGATCCTGCCGCTGTACGCGCGGCTGACGGCGGCCGAGCAGCATCGCGTGTTCGAGCCGCACCGCCTGCGCCGCGTGGTCCTGGCGACGAACGTCGCGGAGACGTCACTGACGGTGCCGGGCATCCGCTACGTCATCGACCCGGGTTTGGCGCGTATTTCCCGCTATTCCAACAAGACGAAGGTACAGCGCCTGCCGATCGAGCCGGTCAGCCAGGCGAGCGCGAACCAGCGCGCGGGCCGATGCGGACGAGTCGCGGAGGGCGTGGCAATCCGCCTGTTCTCGCAGGCCGACTACCTGTCGCGTCCGCGCTTCACGGAGCCGGAAATCCTGCGCACGTCGCTGGCCAGCGTCATCTTGCAGATGGCGTCCCTCGGCCTGGGCGCCGTCGAGGACTTCCCGTTCCTGGACGCCCCGGATCGGCGCGCGGTGCGCGACGGCGTGGCCCTCCTGGTGGAGATCGGCGCGCTCGCGCAGGATCGTGAGGGCGCGGACGCGGCCCCGGCCTCGTCCCAGTACAGGCTCACCGGCATTGGCCGGGACCTGGCGCGCCTGCCGATCGACCCGCGCCTGGGGCGCATGCTCCTGGAGGCCGAGCGCCTGGGCTGCGCCTCGGAGGTGCTCGTCATCGTGGCGGCGCTGTCGATCCAGGACGTGCGCGAGCGCCCGGCCGAGCATCAGGGCACGGCGGACGCCTCGCACGCGCGCCTGGCGGACCCGCATTCGGACTTCATCACGTACCTGAACCTGTGGCGCTACCTGGCGGTACAGGCGCGCGACCTGTCGGGCTCGGCGTTCCGGCGCATGTGCCGCGCGGAGTTTTTCCACTACCTGCGGTGGCGCGAGTGGCGCGACGTGGTCGGCCAGCTGCGCCAGATGGCCCGGGCGCTGGGGATCGCCGCGGGGCCGGTGGGCGAGCCGTCGACGGGCGACGTCGTGGAGGCCGCCCAGTTCGGCGGCGCGCAGGACGCGGCCGTTCGCGCGGTCCTGGCCTACGGGCAGGGCACGGCGAGCGTGGACGCGGACCAGGTGCACCGCTCGCTGCTGGTGGGCCTGCTGTCCTACCTGGGATCGTGGGATGAGACGAAGCGCGACTACGAGGGCGCGCGCGGCACGCACTTCACGATCTGGCCGGGTTCGGGCGTGAGCGGGCACCCCGCCTGGGTGATGACGGCGGAGCTCGTGGAGACCTCGCGCCTGTTTGCACGCACGGTGGCCCGCATTCGCCCGGAGTGGGTGGAGCCGGCGGCGCGCGGCCTGCTCAAGCGCTCGTATTCGGAGCCGTTCTGGTCGGTCGCGAAGGGCGCGGCGATGGTCCGCGAGCGGGTGACCCTCTATGGGCTGACGCTGGCGGCGGACCGCGAGGTGCTGCTGGGGCGCTTGGGGGATCTCGTCATCGACGAGGCCGTGGCCGCCTCGCGCTCTCACGCTCCGCGCGCGGGGTCGCTGGAGGCGCTGGCGGCCGGGTTGGTGTCGGCGTCGAAGGATCCCCTGTCGTCGGGGTCGTTTGAGCCGCGTCATTTCGAGGAGCTGGCGGCCGCGCGCGAGGGGACGACGGCCCGCGAGCTGGCCCGCGAGATGTTCATTCGCAACGCCCTGGTGGATAGCCAGTGGAGGGAGAGGCACGGTTTCCAGCGCCGAAACGAGGCCCTGGTGGAGCAGGCTCGCGAGGTTGAGCGCCGTAGCCGCACCCACGGCCTCGTCGCGGACGAGCAGGCGCGCTTCCGTTTCTTCGACGATTTGATCCCCGAGCACGTGACCAGCGCGGCGGCGTTCAACCGCTGGTGGAAGGACGAGCGCCGCTCTCACCCGGACTTACTGATTTACCCGGCGTCCCTGCTGATGCCGCGCGAGGCGACCTCCGGCGAGGGCTTCCCGGATCGTTGGCAGTGCGGCGACCTGTCGCTGCCCCTGAGCTACGAGTTCGCGCCGGGCAGCCCGCGTGACGGCGTGTCGATGCGCATCCCGATCGAGGTGCTCGAGCGCGTGAGCGACGCGGGCACGGACTGGCTGGTGCCGGGCATGCGCGAGGACCTGCTGACCGAGGCGATCCGCGCGCTGCCCAAGGGCGTGCGCCGCCTGCTGGCCCCCGCG
>NZ_ALCB01000016.1:0-83922 GCF_000282935.1 Actinomyces sp. ICM39 | reverse complement strand
CCCGCGGCGGTGGCCGCGGCGGTCGCGGCTCCACGCCGGGCGCATTCGGTCGCGGAGGCGGCCGCTCGCAGCGCGGACGCAAGTCGAAGCGCGCGAAGCGCCAAGAGTACGAGCAGCAGAACGCACCCGTCATCGGCGGCGTGTCGATCCCGCGCGGTAACGGCGCGCAGATCCGCATCCGCCAGGGCGCATCGCTGGCTGACCTCGCCGAGAAGATCGACGTCAATCCCGCAGCACTCGTGACGGTCCTCTTCGCCCTGGGCGAGATGGCAACTGCCACGCAGTCCCTCGACCAGGACACCTTCGAGGCCCTGGGTGCGGAGCTCGGCTACGACGTCAAGGTCGTCTCCCCCGAGGACGAGGACCGCGAGCTGCTCGAGTCCTTCGACATCGACCTCGAGGCCGAAGAACTCGACGACGCCGAGAACATGGTGCCCCGTCCGCCGGTCGTCACCGTCATGGGTCACGTCGACCACGGTAAGACCAAGCTGCTCGACGCGATCCGTCACACGGACGTCGTCGACACCGAGCACGGCGGCATCACCCAGCACATCGGCGCCTACCAGGTCACAGTCAAGGCTGAGGACGGCACCGCCCGCCCGATCACCTTCATCGATACCCCCGGTCACGAGGCCTTCACGGCCATGCGTGCCCGTGGTGCCCAGGTCACCGACATCGCGATCCTCGTGGTCGCAGCCGATGACGGCGTCATGCCCCAGACGGTTGAGGCCATCAACCACGCGCAGGCGGCCGGCGTGCCGATCGTCGTCGCGGTGAACAAGGTCGATAAGGACACGGCGAACCCGGAGAAGATCCGCTCCCAGCTCACCGAGTACGGTCTCGTCGCGGAAGAGTACGGCGGCGACGTCATGTTCGTGAACATCTCCGCCAAGCAGCGCCAGGGCATCCGCGAGCTACTCGAGGCCGTCCTGCTGACTGCCGACGCGGCGCTGACCCTCGAGGCCAACCCGAACACCGATGCGCGCGGCGTCGCCATCGAAGCGAACCTGGACAAGGGCCGCGGCGCAGTCGCGACCATGCTCGTCCAGCGCGGCACGCTCCACGTGGGCGACTCCCTCGTGGTCGGCTCGTCCTACGGTCGCGTGCGTGCGATGTTCGACGACGCCGGTAACGACGTCTCCGAGGCTGGTCCGTCGATGCCCGTCGCGGTCCTCGGTCTCACGTCCGTCCCGCGCGCCGGCGACTCGTTCCTGGTCGCGTCGGATGACCGCACGGCCCGCCAGATCGCCGACAAGCGTGAGGCTGCCGAGCGTCAGGCCCTGCTGGCCAAGCGTCGCAAGCGCGTCTCCCTGGAGGACTTCGACAAGGTCCTGGCCGAGGGCGAGGTCGACACCCTCAACCTGGTCATCAAGGGCGACGTGTCCGGTGCCGTCGAGGCCCTGGAAGACTCGCTCCTGCGCATCGACGTGGGCGACGAGGTCGCGCTGCGTATCATCCACCGCGGCGTTGGTGCGATCACGCAGAACGACGTCAACCTGGCGACCGTCGACAACGCGGTCATCATCGGCTTCAACGTCCGTCCCGCCGAGCGCGTGGCCGAGATGGCGGATGCCGAGGGCGTCGAGATCAAGTACTACAACGTCATCTACTCTGCGATCGACGACATTGAGGCTGCTCTCAAGGGCATGCTCAAGCCGATCTACGAGGAGGTCCAGCTGGGTACCGCGGAGATCCGTCAGGTCTTCCGCTCCGGCAAGTTCGGCAACATCGCCGGTTCGATCGTCCGCTCCGGCACGATCAAGCGCGGCACCAAGGCTCGCCTGGTGCGCGACGGTGTGGTTGTCGCCGAGAACCTCGAGATCGCGTCCCTGCGTCGCGAGAAGGACGACGTCACCGAGGTCCGCGAGGGCTACGAGTGCGGTATCACGCTGGGTCACAAGGACATCGCCGAAGGCGACATCATTGAGACCTGGGAGATGCGCGAGAAGGCTCGTGACTGATCGCATGGCTTGAAGTATCGGGGTCCGGGCACGCTCGGACCCCGATCTTCTCCCACCCAAGTGTTTTGACCAGGGCATACCGCCCGGAAGGAGGGCGCGATGGCTGACGAAGCTCGCGTTCGAAAGGTGCAGGAGCGAATCCTGCAGACCGTTGCGTCGATGATCGGACGCCAGGTGAAGGATCCTCGCCTGGAGCTCGTGACCATCACGGACGTGCGCGTGACGGGCGACCTGCAGCACGCATCCATCTTCTACACGGTGCTCGGTGACGACGAGCAGCGCGAGAAGGCAGCGCGCGCGTTCGCGTCCGCGCAGGGTCTTTTCCGCTCCCGCGTGGGCAAGGCGCTAGGTCTGCGCCTGACCCCGACCCTGGAGTTCATCCCCGATGCCCTGCCCGAGAGCGCCGCCGCGCTCGAGGACGCCCTGGCAAAGGCTAAGGCGAAGGACGAGGCCATCGCTGCCGCGTCCGCGGGTGCGACCTACGCCGGCGACGCCGACCCCTACCGTCACGACGACGAAGAGGACGAGGCCGACGCGAAGGATTGGGCCTGACCCTCATGGCTCGTCGCCCCGATAATCCTCGTCCCGGCCTGCTTGTCATCGACAAGCCGCAGGGGCTCACCAGCCACGACGTGGTCTCGCGCGTGCGACGCCTGGCCCACACCCGCAAGGTGGGGCACGGCGGCACCCTGGACCCGATGGCCACGGGAGTCCTCGTCATCGGCATTGGCAAGGCGACGAAGCTGCTCACCTGGGTGAGCGGTCATTCGAAGGAATATCGGGCGACGATCCGCTTCGGCGTCGCCACCAACACGGACGACGCTGAGGGCGTCGCGACCGAGGCCGTTGGCTGCGCCTCGCTGAGTGAGGAGCAGCTCGAGGCTGCGCTCGCGCCGCTGCGCGGGGACATTATGCAGGTGCCCTCGACCGTCTCGGCGATCAAGGTGAACGGCAAGCGCGCTTACGCGCTTGCCCGCGCCGGTGAAGACGTCGAGCTGGCGGCGCGTCCGGTGCGCATTTCGCGCCTGGAGGTCCTTTCGCCCCCGCGCCCCGTCGAGTGCGTGCTGGAGGAATCCGACGCGGACAATGCGCCCGACGAACAGGTTCCCTCCGGCCCCGTTCGCGTGGTCGATGTTGATGTCGTCGTCGAGTGCTCCTCGGGCACCTATGTGCGCGCCCTCGCGCGCGACGCCGGCGAGGCGCTCGGTGTGGGTGCCCACCTGACCGCGCTGTGCCGCACGCGCGTGGGCGACGTGCCCCTGGAGACGGCGATGACGCTCGAGGAACTGAGCGCCGCCGTCGGGGCAGCCACCCCGGAAGGGGAGGTGGACGCAGAACCGGTCCTGCCCCTCGTCCCCCTGGGCGAGGCTGCACGCACGATGTTCCCCTCGCTCCTCCTGTCCGACGCCGAGGCTGGGGCGTTCGCGCACGGCCAGGCCCCGAGGCGCTCGCGTGACGAGCTGGCACAGTGGGCGGTCGAGGCTGGCTACTGCCCGCAGAGCACCCCTGAGGAGGAGGCCGCGCCGATCGCCGCCGTCGCGCCCGACGGCACTGTTCTCGGCCTGCTCCGCATTGACGGGACTCGCCTGCGTACCGTCCTGGTTTTCTAGAAAGAGACTCATGAACGTTTGGTATTCCCTCACTGACATCCCCGGCAACGAAGCCAGTGTCGTGACCATCGGCAACTTCGACGGCATGCACAACGGACACAAGAAGGTCATCTCCACCTGCATCGAGCGCGCCCATAAGCTCGGCGTCGAAGCCGTGGCCATCACGTTCGACCCGCACCCGATCCAGGTCCACAAGCCCGAGGTGGGCCTCCAGCTGATCTCCCCGCTGCGCGACCGCCTCGACGCGATGGCCGCCGCAGGACTGGACGCCACGCTCGTCGCCCACTACGACGCAAGCGTCTACAGCCTCGAAGCCGACGAGTTCGTCTACGAGTACCTGGTGGAGCGCTGCGGTGCGCGCGAGGTCGTCGTCGGAGAAGACTTCCGTTTCGGACGCGGCAACGCGGGCACCATCGACACGCTCCGCGAGCTCGGGCGCCGCTACGGCTTCAACGTCATTACGGTCACCGACATCGAGGCCCCCGAGGGGCGCCGCTGGTCCTCCTCGTGGGTGCGCGAGCTGCTCGCCGCGGGTGACGTGTCCGGCGCTGCCCGCGTCCTCGGACACCTCCACCGCATCCGCGGCACCGTGTGCCATGGCTTCAAGCGCGGCCGAACCCTCGGCTTCCCGACCGCAAACCTGTCCGAGGACGTCGAAGGCGTCATCCCCGCCGACGGCGTCTACGCAGGCTGGGTCGTGCGCGCCGTGCCCGGCACCCAATCCGCCGAGTTCCTCCCCGCCGCCATTTCCGTGGGCACCAACCCCCAGTTCAACGGCGTCGAACGCACCGTCGAAGCTCACGTCCTGGGCCGCTCCGACCTCAACCTCTACGGCGAACGCATCGCGGTCACCTTCGTGTCGCGCATCCGCCCGATGCTTTCCTTCGACTCCCTCGACGAACTGCTCACCCAGATGGATGACGACCTGCGCCAGACGGCCTCCGTCCTCGGCATCGGCGTCGCCGGGCGCGTCGACCCGGACTCCGTCACCGCGCGATAGAGCCCCCTCCGCTTCGCCTGGTCCCGCGCCCAAGGGGGTGCACACACCCAGCCCGCGGCCGGGGAGCGCAGAGCGGGGGAGGGGAGAAGGCCTCGTGAGAAGGAAGAATCGTTAGCTTGGTCGCTCATTGTGGGGATCGTGCCGGTGGCGTGCTACTGTAGAAAGGCCGTACACCGGCCGCGGACTGTCAGCACCCGGGAAAAGCCCGGATGCCCCGCGCAACGAACACAAAGGAGAAGCCTGTGCCGCTGAGCAAGGACGTCAAGGACCAGATCATCGCCGAGTACGCGACCCACGAGGGCGACACCGGTTCCCCCGAGGTGCAGATCGCGCTGCTGACCCGCCGCATCAAGGATCTGACCGAGCACTTCAAGACCCACACGCACGACCACCACTCCCGTCGTGGCCTGCTGCTGCTGGTCGGCCGTCGTCGCCGCCTGCTGGGTTACCTGGCTGACATCGACATCGAGCGTTACCGCTCGCTCATCGAGCGTCTCGGCCTGCGCCGCTGATTTTGGGCCGGCCCGCCTCCCGTAGCGGAGACGGGCCGGTTTTCACACGCCCGCCTCGGGCAAACCGATATTTCTCGCGCGAAAGCCGCCGGTTTTCGACAGTGGCCTACGGAGCGTTCATCCGTGGGCTTCGATCGAAGGCCGAAGTGGAGCGCGACACCAACAAACCAAGGAGAAACGCCCCATGATGGAAGGCTCCGACATCATCGCCGCAGAGGCGATTATCGATAACGGCCGTTTCGGCAAGCGCACCGTGCGCTTCGAAACCGGCCGTCTCGCCAAGCAGGCCGCTGGCTCCGCCCTGGCCTACCTGGACGATTCCACCACCGTTCTGTCCGCCACCACGGTGGGCAAGAACCCCAAGGACCAGTTCGACTTCTTCCCGCTGACCGTCGACGTTGAAGAGCGTCAGTACGCCGCGGGTCGTATCCCCGGTTCCTTCTTCCGCCGCGAAGGCCGCGCGGGCACCGAGGCCATCCTGGCCGCCCGCCTCATCGACCGCCCGCTGCGCCCCGGCTTCGTCAAGGGCCTGCGCAACGAGGTCCAGGTCGTCGAGACCGTCCTGACGATCGATCCGGACGACGCCTACGACGTTCTGGCGATCAACGCCGCGTCCATGTCCACCCAGATCGCCGGCCTGCCCTTCACCGGCCCGATCGGCGGCACCCGCCTGGCGCTCATCGACGACCAGTGGGTCGCGTTCCCGCGCTGGAGCGAGCTCGAGCGTTCCGTGTTCAACATCGTTGTCGCGGGCCGCATCGTCACCAAGGAAGACGGCTCCGAAGACGTCGCGATCATGATGGTCGAGGCCGGCGGCGGCAAGAACGAGTGGGAGCTCATTCAGGCTGGCGCCACCGCCCCCACCGAAGACGTCGTGGCCGACGGCCTCGAGGCCGCCAAGCCCTTCATCAAGGCCCTGTGCGAGGCTCAGCTCAAGGTGGCCGAGAAGGCCTCCAAGGAGACCGTCGAGTTCCCGCTGTTCCTGGACTACACCGACGAAGAGTACGCGGCGGTCGAGGAATACGCGGCCGAGAAGGTCGCCCAGGCCCTGCTGACCGAGGGCAAGCTCGCCCGCGACGAGGCCGTTGACGCCGTCAAGGAAGAGATGCTCGAGGCTCTGGCCGAGCGCTTCCCCGAGTCGGAGAAGGCTCTCAAGGCTGCCTTCCGCTCGCTCGAGAAGGCCACGATCCGTAACCGCACCCTGCGCGAAGAGATCCGCATGGACGGCCGTACCCCGCGCCAGATCCGTTCTCTGTCTGCCGAGGTCGAGGTCCTGCCCCGCGTGCACGGCTCCGCCCTGTTCCAGCGTGGAGAGACCCAGATCCTGGGCGTCACCACCCTGGCTATGCTGCGCATGGAGCAGCAGATCGACAACCTGTCGCCCGTCAACGCCAAGCGTTACATGCACCAGTACAACTTCGCTCCGTTCTCCACGGGCGAGGTCGGCCGCGTCGGCTCCCCGAAGCGCCGCGAGATCGGTCATGGCGACCTGGCCGAGCGCGCCCTGGTTCCCGTCCTGCCCTCGCGTGAGGACTTCCCCTACGCGATCCGTCAGGTCTCCGAGACCATGGGCTCCAACGGCTCCTCGTCGATGGGCTCCGTCTGCGCCTCGACCCTGTCCCTCCTCCAGGCCGGCGTGCCGCTGCGCGCCCCCGTCGCGGGCATCGCGATGGGCCTCATGACCGGTGAGGTCGATGGCCAGTTCAAGGCCGTCACCCTGACCGACATCCTGGGCGCCGAGGACGGCTTCGGCGACATGGACTTCAAGGTTGCCGGTACCCGTGACTTCATCACGGCCCTGCAGCTGGACACCAAGCTCGACGGCATCGATTCCCAGGTGCTGCGCGCCGCGCTGGCCCAGGCCCGCGACGCCCGCCTGGCGATCCTCGACCTGATCAACCAGGCGATCGACGGCCCGGATGAGATGAGCCCCAACGCTCCTCGCATCATCACCGTCAAGGTCCCCGTCGACAAGATCGGCGAGGTCATTGGCCCCAAGGGCAAGATGATCAACCAGATCCAGGACGAGACCGGCGCTGACGTCACCATCGAGGACGACGGCACCGTCTACATCGCCTCCTCCGACGGTGCCTCCGCCGAGGCCGCCCGCACGATGGTCAACCAGATCGCGAACCCGCAGATGCCCGAGGTCGGCGAGCGCTTCGTCGGCACGGTCGTCAAGACCACCTCGTTCGGCGCGTTCGTGTCGCTGACCCCCGGCAAGGACGGCCTCCTGCACATCTCGCAGGTCCGTCGCCTCGTGGGTGGCAAGCGCATCGACTCCGTGGACGACGTCCTGCAGGTCGGCCAGCAGGTCGAGGTCGAGATCGCTGAGATCGGCGACCGCGGCAAGCTGAGCCTGCACGCCGTCATCGACGGCGAGGCCGGCGAGCTCGAGGCCGCCGAGGGTGAGCAGACCGAGCAGCGCCGTGAGCGCCGCGATCGCTCCGAGCGTCGCGAGCGTCGCCCCCGTACCCGCACCCGTCGCCGCCGTGACGACGAGCGCGAGGATGGCGCTTCCGAGGAGTGAGTAGCTCCCGCTAGCTAAATCGGACCGGTGGCCGGGACGGAGCGTGTGCTCCGCCCGGCCACCGGCCTTTTTGCGGCTACACTGTGAACGTTTCGTGCCAACCCCCGGATTATGGGGGACGCAAGAGGAGAAGTATGACGCCCAAGCCGCTGCCGCTCGACGAGGCCCGCCTATCCATCGAGGATGGCGACACCCGCATTGAACGCACGATCCTGGGAGCCGGGACGCGTGTCCTGACCCAGGAGATTCCCGCAACGAAGAGCGCGGGCGTGTCCCTGTGGGTGCCCGTGGGGTCGCGCGACGAGGGGCCGCGCACGGCCGGGTCGACCCACTTCCTCGAGCACCTTCTGTTCAAGGGGACGAACAAGCGTTCCGCCCTTGACATCGCCGTCGCCTTCGACAGCGTGGGCGGCGAGTCAAACGCGGAGACTGCTCGCGAGCACACCGCCTACTGGGCGCGCGTGCGTGACGCGGACCTCGACATGGCGATTGAGACGCTGACCGACATGGTCACCGACTCACGCCTCGACGAGGAAGATTTCTCGATGGAGCGCGGCGTCATCCTCGATGAACTGGCGATGGGGGAGGACTCGCCCACGGACACGGTCCACGACACCTTCCAGCTGGCCGTCCACGGCGACCGCCCGATCGGACGCCCCGTCGGCGGCACGCCCCAGGCCATCCGTGAGGTCGAGCGCGCGGACGTCTGGGAGCACTACCAGGCCCACTACGGCCCCTCATCCCTCATCGTGGCCGCCGCCGGCAACGTCGACCACGATTCAGTGTGCGGGCGTGTGCAGGCCGCCCTGGAGGGATCGCCCTGGGACGCGGGCAGCGCGGCCTCACCCCGGCCTCGTCGATCCACGACCGTGACACCGATTGCCGACCACGACAAGGACATCACGCGCAGGCGAGACGTGACCCAGGCGCACGTCATCATCGGTTGTGAGGGCCTGGCGGCAACGGACCCGGCGGGCCCGACCATGAGCGTCCTGCTGTCGGTCCTGGGCGGCTCCATGTCCTCGCGTCTCTTCCAGGAGGTGCGCGAAAAGCGGGGCCTGGCCTACACGACCTACGCCTTCGACGTCGCCTACTCCGACACCGGAACCTTCGGCATGTACGCGGGCTGCAGCCCCGACAAGGTCGGTGAGGTCGAGGCCATCATGCGCGCTCAGCTGGAAGACCTCGCCGCGGACGGCCCGACCGAGGAAGAGATGACGCGCGTGCGCGGACAGGTGCGGGGAGGCGTCGTCCTGGGCCTCGAAGACAACTGGTCGCGCATGATGCGACTGGGCCGCTCGGAAATCATTGGTCGCTACCGCCCCATCGACGAGTCTCTCGCCGAGTTCGACGCGGTGGAAGCCGCCGACGTGCGCGCCCTGGCGGCCTCCCTTATCACCAAGCTGGATTGCCGCGCCCTCGTCCTGCCCACCGAGTGAACAGCGGGGGAGTGAGATACCCCCTGTCCATCCGCGCTCGTCGCGCCGAACGTGGGAATACCCTGAAGACAGCCACATAACCGTAAGAAGGAGAGCGCAATGATTCGCGTCGCAGTGACAGGAGCCAAGGGCCGCATGGGCTCGACCGTCGTTCAGGCGGTCACGGACGCCCCGGACATGGAGGTCGTTGCACTCTTCGATGCGGGCGACGAGATCACGCCGCAGAGCGTCAATGGCGCGCAGGTCGCCGTCGACTTCTCAATCCCCAGCGTCACCGAGTCCAACGTGCACGCGCTCCTCGACGCGGGCGTGGACGTCGTCGTGGGCACGACCGGCTGGACGGAAGAGTCCTACGCGCGCGTGCGCGAGCATGCGCAGGCCGCTGGGCGTGCCGTCCTGATCGCCCCGAACTTCGCGATGGGCGCGGTGCTCGCCATGAAGTTCGCCGCCATGGCCGCCCCCTACTTCGAGTCCGCCGAGGTCATTGAGATGCATCACCCCGCCAAGGTGGATGCTCCCTCCGGCACCGCCGTGGCGACCGCGCGCGGCATCGCGAAGGCGCGCGCCGAGGCCGGCCTGGGCGAGATGCCCGACGCGACCGAAACCGACGAGCTCGGCAGCCGTGGCGGCCGTGTGGATGGCATTCCGGTCCATGCCGTGCGCCTGCGCGGCCTGACCGCCTCGGAGGAGATCCTCCTGGGCAACGCGGGCGAGCAGCTGGTTATCCGCACGGATTCCTTCGACCGTGTCTCCTTCATGCCCGGTGTCCTGCTCGGCGTGCGCCGCGTGGTCGGCCGCACGGGCCTGACGATTGGCCTCGACCAGGTGATGGGCCTGTGAGCCGCAGCGCGGGTCCGGACCGCTCCGTGCGTCCCGCTCAGAGCGGCGACGCGCGCGCGATCGCTCGTCTGCAGCGCGAGGCCTGGCGCTCCCTCATGGGGCAGGACGCCCTCGATGCCCAGGGCATTACCGAGGAGGCGCTCGCCGCCCAGTGGGAGGCGACGCTGGCCTCTCCGCGGCCGGGCGGCACCGCCCTCCTCGTCGCCCTCCACGGCAATACGATCGTGGGTTTCGCTCTGGCCGGTCCCGATGAGGCCGGGGAAGCCTCGGCCCCCGACGCTGAGTCGGGTGAGGCGGCGGTGGCCGCGACGCAGGTGTATGAGCTGGCGGTGGATAAGAACTTCCGCCGGTCGGGGCATGCGTCGCGCCTGCTGTCGGCGGTTGCGGACCTGACGAGTGGCCAGTTGCGCGTGTGGGTCGGCGTGGATGATGAGGAGCGCCAGCGCTTTTACACGTCGGCGGGCTTTGCGCCCTCGGGCGCGGTGCGAGTGCTGGGCGATGGCCCCACGCAGCACATGTGGTGGGCCGAGCGCGACTAAGGGCCCACGGCGCGAGCGACGCCACGCGGCTGCGTGCGTGGTGCTCCGTCCACGTCGGGGGCGGTGCGCGCCCATTGTGAGGGGCCATGCGTATCATGGAACGCATGAGTAACATTCCTCCCCGCCGCTTCGGTTCCCTCGCAGCCGCCATGGTCACGCCGATGACCGACACCGGCGAGATTGATCTGCCTTCTGCGCAGCGCCTGGCGACCAAGCTGGTCGATGAAGGGTGTGACACGATTCTGCTGTCCGGCACGACGGGCGAGTCGCCGACGACTCACCAGCCGGAGAAGAACGACCTGACGGACGCCGTCCGTGAGGCCGTGGGGGATCGAGCGTTCATCCTGTGCGGCGCGTGTTCGAACGACACTGCGCACGCGGTGCGTATCGGAGAGGGCGCTCAGGAGCACGGAGCGGACGGTCTGCTGATCGTGTCCCCGTACTACAATCGTCCTTCCCAGGAGGGCCTGCGTGCGCACGTGCGCGCCGTGACGGATGCGACCGACCTGCCCGTCATGCTCTATGACATTCCGGGGCGCACGGGCATCGCGTTCTCTGACGCGACCCTCGATATCCTTGCCCAGCACCCGCGGATCCTGGGCGTCAAGGACGCGACGGGTGACGTGGAGACCGGCGTGGAGCGCATGCACCGCACGGGCCTGGAGTACTACTCGGGCGACGACGGCCTGAACTTCGCGTGGATGACGGGCGGTGCCTCGGGCTTCATTTCCGTGGTCACGCACGTGGCCTCGGCCCAGTACCGTCGCATGATCGAGTTGCTCGACAGCGACCAGGTGTGGGAGGCGCGCGAGCTGTCGTACTCTCTGCGTCCCCTCGTGCACGCCATCATGGGCGGCGGACAGGGAGCGGTCATGGCGAAGTACGCCCTGTGGCTCCAGGGTGTCATCGACAGCCCGGCTGTGCGCCTGCCGATGGTGGGCATCAGCGACGATGAGGTGTCGGCCCTGCGTCGCGCCCTGTGCACCGCTGGTCTACTCTGACATATAGTTCGCCCCCGTCGAGACCCGGCGGGGGCGAGGTGTATGTTCGGGGCGCCATGGTGGCATTATTGCTCGTTGACGAGTGTTGAAAGTTATGCTTAATATACTTAGGTAAAGCTCATCAATACTGATCGTTGTCTTCAAGGAATGGATACCGTGGCAAAGAAGGACGTCATCATTCCCCTGGTCCCGGCCGCTCTCAGCGCCCTGCTGCTCGCCGGAGGTGTGACCGTCTTTTCGGCGTGCGAGCAACGGGCCGACGGCTCGTGGATGCACTGCCACCAGTGCCAGAACATGGTGGCCGGCAGCGCCGTCGGTCTCATCGCGATGTACGGAGCCTCGGCCCTCGTCAAGAACAAGCCCGCGCGCCTGGCCCTGCTCGCGCTCGCGGTGATCGCCAGCGTCGTTGTGTTCTTCATCCCCGGCGGGATCTGCCCGCTGTGCGCGATGAAGACGATGCGCTGCCACACCGTCTTCCAGCCCTTCGTGCGCATTATGAGCGTCCTGGTTGCCGGCAGCGGTATCGGAGCCCTGGTGGCGTCCTGGAAGAAGGACGCGAAGCCCTCCGCCTGACGTATCGCCCCGGATAGGAGACAATGGCGGCGTGAGGGCCCTAGGACGTTCGACAACCGTGCGCATCGGCGCGGTTCTCCTCGTGCTATCCCTCGTCGCCGTTCTCACGATCGTCGTGCGCAACGCAGTGCGCTATCGCGAGGCCGTCGCCCTGGACGAGGCCGGGGATACCCAGGGGGCGTACGAGCTCTTCCATGCGCTCGGCGGGTACGGTGACGCGGCCCAGCGAGCGCAGGCCCTCGTCGAAGCCGATCCCGCGCTGCCGTACCGCTCGGCATCCAAGGGCGACACCGTGTCCTTCGGGTCCTACGAGCAGGACGGCAACGCGGATAACGGGCCGGAGCCGATTCAGTGGATCGTCCTCGATAACATCGATGGCCAGCTCCTGCTCCTGAGTGCAGACGTTCTCGAGGCGCGCCAGTACCACCACGTGCCCTTCGAGGAAGTCACGTGGGAGAACTCCGATTTGCGTGCGTGGATGAACGGCGACTTCTACGAGGGCGCGTTCACCCCCGTTCAGCGAGGGCTCATCGAGACGGTGCACAACGAGAACGCGGATCAGTCGATCACCGGCGCGAGTGGCGGGGCCGCGACCGACGATCGGGTCTTTGCGCTCAGCGAGACCGAGAGCGTCATCTACTTCAACACGCCCGCTGCGCGCAGTGACATCGGAGCGGCCCTCGCGAGCCAGCACGCAGCCGCCGGGCCTCTGAGCGTCAGCGAGGATGGCACGGCCGACTGGTGGCTGCGCTCTCCTGGAACCTACGGATTCGCGACCCAATTCGTTGATGCCTCGGGCACTCCCTCGCTCAGTGGAGCGAATGTGGACCTGCAGTACGGGGTGCGCCCGGCCCTGTGGATCAACGTCGCGGGGGCTGGTGAGGAGAGCCGATGAGCAAGGCGCTGTCACTGCGCCGAGTTCCTCTCATGAACATCCGCGCCCACCCCATCCGATCCCTCGTCATTGCAATCCTGGCACTCGCCCAGGCAGCCTGTGTGTTCGGTGGGTTCGTCCTCGTCGATGCGATGAGGAGCGAGCTGTCGTTGGCTGAGCGCAGGCTCGGAGCAGACCTCGTCGTCTATCCGACGACCTGCCTGAACCGGGTGGAGAAGAAGCGCCTCCTCATGCTCGGAACCCCGGTGGGCTGCCACCAGCCGCGCTCGGCTCTGGCGCGCATGTCGTCCAACGAGGACATCGCCGCGGTGTCCTATCAGCTCTACGTGTCCGAAACGCTGGCGGATGGCACTACTCGGTGGATCGTCGGCTTCGAACCTGAGACGGATTTCGTGCTCTCGCCGTGGATTGCCGAGGGGGAAGGGACGTCGCTGCCGCGCGGATCGGTCCTCGTTGGTAGCGCCGTGGCGGATGGTAACGAGGAAACGATGAGTATCTTCGGGATGCAGCGCCCGATTGGCGCGCATTTGCTCGCCACCGGATCGGAGCTGGACAGCGCTGTCTTCGTCCCCATGGACACCCTCGCCGACATCGTCGCGGACGCCTCCGCGGCGGGGCAAGACGTCGACGCTTCCCTCGACCCGGCTACCGACTACTCCGCGGCGCTCGTGCGCGCCTCGGACAGTGACGCGATCGAGAGCGTTACCAACTGGATCAACCTCTACGTGCGCAAGGTGAAAGCCGTGCGCAGCAGCGAGGCCCTCGTTGATGCGGGGGCGGGCATCCGATCGCATCGCTTCGTCGCAATCGGGGTGCTGGGGGCTATCTGGCTGGTGCTCCTCGGAGCGCTCGCCGTCGCTCAGCTCAGCCTCATGAACGAACGCCGCCAGGAACTCGCCGTGTGGCGCTCGATCGGAGCCTCACGCGCCATCGTCAGCCGCATCATGCTGCGGGAATCGGGGCTCCTCCATGCGGCGGGTGCACTCGTGGGCACAGGGCTCGCGGCCCTCGTCCTGCCCTTGGTGGGGGAGAGGAGCGTGGTTGAGGCTCTTCATGTCCTCGCTACGTCGCTGCCTCTCGCCGGGCTGTCGATCGTCGTCGTGACCTGCGTGGGCATCGTCGGCACTCGGCTCGCGCTCGCTCGGGTGAGCCGGGCGGCCGCGGGGAACAAATCGGTCCTGATCTAGGGACAATTGTCAAGGAGGAATGACGCAATGCTGTCGCTGTCGCGACTACCGTGGATGAACCTGCGCGGATACCCCGTGCGGACGGGGACTCTGGTCTTCTTCTCCATGCTCATGACGATGACGATCTTTGCTGGAACGCTGGTCGTCCAAGGTATCGAACATGGCCTGCGCACGACTCAGTCGCGCCTCGGAGCCGACATCATGGTGACGCCCGACGAGGCAGACACCGACTTCGACGCGCAGACCTTCCTCGTGAACGCCGAACCGTCGTACTTCTACATGGACGCGTCCACGCGCGAGGCAGTCGCCGCCGTCGATGGGGTCGAGGCCGCCTCCTCCCAGCTGTTCCTCGCCTCGGCGAGGGCGAGCTGCTGCTCGGGCCGCTACCAGGTGATCGCCTACGACCCGGCCACCGACTTCACGATCCAGCCGTGGATGAACGACGCCGTCGGGCAGACGCAGCTGGGGGAGAATGAGGTGATCGTCGGCGCCAACGTGCTCGCCAACGACCCGGAGAACTTCCAGCTCTTCGACAACACCCTGCGGGTCGTCGGCCAATTCGACCCGACCGGATCGACCCTCGACAACGCGGTCTACATGAACTTTGAGACCGCGAAGAAGGTTATCGACTCGTCGCTGCGCAAGGGACTCAACAAGTACTCGACGCTCGAAACCGACCGCATCATCTCCTCGGTCATGGTCAAGGTGGCACCTGGATACGACGCCGAGGCCGTGGCCGCGCAGATCCGTGAGCAGGTCCCCGGCGTCTCGGTCGCCACCTCGACGAAGCTGGTCAGCGGCATCGCGGCGTCACTGGACGCAACCTCGCGCACCGTCACCACCCTCATCGCCGTCGCGTGGGGAGCCGGCCTGCTTATGATCACCCTCATGTTCGTCCTGATGGTCGTCGAGCGCAGGAGAGAATTCGCGACTCTTATCGCCGCCGGTGCACACCGTCGCATGATCTCGCGCATCATCATTCGCGAGGCCCTCGCGGTCAACGCACTCGGTGGCATCGGCGGCATCGTCGTCTCCGGTGTCCTCCTCATGTCCTTCTCCGGGCTCGTACGCCAAAGTCTGGGAGGGGGATTCCTCGTCCCGTCGCTGCCCACTCTGGCGCTGCTCGCTCTGGGAGCGCTCGCGTCGGTGGGCCTCGTCGCCCTCGTCTCCTCGTGGATAGCGCTACGGTACGTGACGACAATGGACGCCAGCCTGGCCCTGAAGGAAGGGGAATGACATGATCATCGAGGCAACGGGACTCACGAAAGAATTCGCCCGAGCCCGCGGGGGAAAGCGCCTATTCACGGCGGTCCACCCGCTGGATATCGACCTGGAGGAACGCCTACTGACCCTCGTCTCGGGACACTCCGGCAGCGGCAAGAGCACCCTGGCGAACATGCTCGCCGGCATCCTCACGCCGACGGCGGGGCACGTACGATTGGACGGCACGGACCTGTACTCACTGCGCGACGAGGAGCGCTCGCGCCTGCGCAACGAGCGCATCGGCCTCGTCCCCCAGGGGCACACGGCCCTGCGTGCCCTGACGGTCCTTGACAACGTCTTGCTCCCCTCGATCCTCTACGCCAAGGCCGAGGCACCCGCGGATCGTGCCCGCGAGCTGCTGGCCGCCGTGGGTTTGGGTGACCTCGCCGATGCCGCACCCACCGAGCTGTCGGGCGGCGAACTGCGGCGCATGGCGATCGCGCGCGCCCTCCTCATGGACCCCGCCATCGTCATCGCAGACGAGCCGACCGCCGGCCTCGATAGCGCGAACGCGACTGCCGTCCTTACCCTCCTGCGCGACGCCGCGGATCGGGGGGCCGCCGTCCTTGTTGTCTCCCACGAGGCCGAGGCCCGCAGCTTTGCCGACCGCTGCTACACCATGGAAGACGGACACCTGAGCGAGAACTAACGGCTCGGCGTCCCCGAATACGCCAAATGTGAGGGGAGCGACCTGCCCAACATGTCTCCCGATGCGGGCAAAGCAGCGCCAACGTGGCAGACTGGCATCATGAAGTCTTTGTACGAGAACCTCAGCGAACCCGCGCCCCTGGAAGAGGGCGCACTGCGAGTGATCCCGCTGGGAGGTCTCGGCGAGGTCGGCCGCAACATGAACGTCCTCGAGTATCGGGGCAAGCTCCTGGTCGTGGACTGTGGCGTTCTCTTCCCCGAGGAGAGCCAGCCCGGCGTCGACCTTATCCTGCCGGATTTCTCCTGGATTGAGGATCGCATGGACGACGTCGTCGGCCTCGTCCTCACGCACGGCCACGAGGACCACATTGGCGCGGTGCCCTACCTGTTCAAGCTGCGCAGCGATATTCCGGTCTACGGCTCCGACCTGACCCTGGCCTTCGTCGCCCCCAAGCTGCGCGAACACCGCCTGCCCGACCCGAGCCTCAACGTCGTCGCCGAGGGCGACCGCCTCACCGTCGGACCCTTCGACCTTGAGTTCGTCTCCGTCACCCACTCGATCCCCGATGCGCTCGCGGTCTTCGTGCGTACCGATGCGGGCAACGTCCTCATCACGGGCGACTTCAAGATGGATCAGCTGCCGCTGGACCGTCGCCTCACCGACCTGCGCGCTTTCGCCCGCATGGGCGAGGAGGGTGTCGACCTGTTCATGGTGGACTCCACGAACGCGCTGGTGCCCGGATTCATCACGCCTGAGCGTGAGATCGGCCCGGTCCTCGACCAGGTGTTCGGCGAGGCCACGGGCCAGATCGTCGTTGCCTCCTTCGCCTCGCACGTGCACCGCGTCCAGCAGGTCATCAACGCCGCTGCCCACCACGGGCGTCGCGTGGCCTTCGTGGGCCGCTCCATGGAGCGCAACATGCGCATCGCGGAAGAGAAGGGCTACCTGTCGATTCCCGAGGGTCTCATTGTGGATCTCAAGGGTATCGGTGAGCTGCCGCCCTCCGAGCGCGTCTACATGGCGACCGGTTCGCAGGGCGAGCCGATGGCTGCCCTGTCGCGCATGTCGGTGGGTTCGCACCGAACCGTGACGATTGAGCCGGGCGACATGGTTGTCCTGGCCTCCTCGCTGATTCCCGGCAACGAGAACTCCGTGTACCGCGTCATCAACGACCTGACCCGCCTGGGGGCGCGCGTTGTGTCCAAGGAGAACGCGAAGGTGCACGTGTCCGGTCACGCGAGCGCCGGCGAGCTCATCTACTGCTACAACATTGTTCAGCCCAAGAACGTCATGCCCATCCACGGCGAGGTCCGTCACCTGGTGGGCAACGGTCAGCTGGCAGTCAAGACGGGCATCGACCCGCAGAACGTGGTTCTGGCGGAGGACGGCGTGACGGTCGACCTCAAGGACGGCGTCGCGCGCGTGTCGGGCATCGTGCCCTGCGAGTACGTGTACGTGGACGGCCGCTCGATCGGAGAAATCTCCGAGGACGAGCTGGAGACACGCCGCACCTTGGGGTCGGAGGGCTTCATCTCGATCTTCGCGGTCGTCGAGCACGATTCGGGCATGGTCCTGGCCGGCCCGGAGATTCGCGCGATCGGCATGGCCGAGGACGATTCGGTATTTGAGGAGATCCTCCCCGACGTCACGCAGGCGCTCAAGGATGCGGCGGCGCCCGGCGGCCAGGACCCCTACGTTCTGCAGCAGGCCATGCGCCGCGTTATCGGGCGCTGGGTTGCGCGCCGTCTGCGTCGTCGTCCTATGATCGTCCCGGTCGTGACCGAGCAGTAGGCAGGCATTCTTCATTGACGAGGCCCTGGCGTGCTGGGCGTTAGCGCGCGCTTGAAGGAAGGAATCTACGTGTCGGGTCGTTTCATTTCGACGCATTCTGTCGCTCTTGTGTTGCCGATGCATATCGCGTACATGCCGGAGCGAGGAGGGTCCGTTCACGCGGATGCGGCTAGTTCGCGTCCCGGCGGCGGTTTTACGACCCTGTGCGCCGCAGCTGCCATGGGGGTGCCCGCGGCTGCCGCCTCGCCCCTGGGCACGGGACCGAACTCCTTCGCGGTGCGTCAGCAGCTGGTCGAGGCCGGCGTCGACGTCCTGACCCCCGAGCTGGTTGGTGACATCGGCGTGGTCATCCAGTTGATCGTCGAGGACGGCTCGATGCGCTCGGTCGTGACGGCCGGTGTCGAATCTGAGCCGTCGCGCGCGGCTCTCGACCGTATCGAGCTGCGCGAGGGCGACGTCGTACATGTGGCCGCATCGGATATGACGAGCGCGCACGCCGCCTCCGAGCTCAGCGAGTGGGCCGCCGCTCTGCCTCCCTACGTGACCCTCGTCGTCTCGGTGTCTCCGGCTGTTGCCCAGGTGCCCGTCGAGGCCTGGGAAACGATTTTCCCGCGCGCCGACGTCGTGACGATGAACAGCTGGGAGGCCGCTGCCCTGGCCGGCATCCTGGACGCCAACCAGCACGGATCGACGATCCGCACCTACATGCGTCCCGACGCTGCCACGGTGCGGCGTTCGGGGGACCGAGGCTGCGAATTGCAGAAGTTCGCCGACGCCCCCGTCATTTCGATTCCTGCGTTCCAGGCGCCCATCGCGGACACCGCGGGCGTGGGGGATACGCACATCGCCGAGATGTGCGCGGGTCTCGTCATGGGCTACGACCTGGAGACCGCGTGCCTGATGGCAAACGCGGGCGCGGCTCTTGCGATTTCCCACGAGTCGGCCCTGCCCGTCCCCACCCGTGATCAGGTTGAGAACGTGCTCGAAACCGGGGTTGTTACGAACATCCTGCGCTGATCTCACGCGGCGCGCCTGGCGGAGCGGGGGCACCGTGGGCGATATGGTGGAACGATCATGGCACAATCGTCTCCACGCTCCTCGTCAGGCAAGGCTCCCGCGCGCCCGCGCGCGAAGGGAGGCGCCTCTCGCTCCGCTCACACGCCCCAGCCCGAGCCGACGCAGCCGGGTTTCCTGGCGCGCTTTTTCTCGGCGGTCGGTCGTGCGGCCGTTGGCGCCGTCCGCATGTGGAAGGCGACTGATTCACAGGTCAAGCGTGACGCCGCCGCCTTCGTTGCGGTCGCCGCAGCCATCGTCATCGCGCTGCGCGAGTGGTTCCAGATTTCCGGCGAGGCCGGGGATGCCATTCACCACGCGTCGGCAGGCCTGTTCGGTATCTTCTCGGTTGTCCTGCCCCTCGTCCTGATTGCCCTCGCCGTCGAGCTTGTCTCGGCACGCTCCGGGCGCTCGGCTCTGCCGCACCACGTGGCCGGCGGTATCGGCATCACCGCGGCGCTGACGGGCCTCGTGCACATCTCCCGCGGCAACCCCGCGATGGGTGCCGATCCCGGCATTGAGGCGGCTGGTGGCCTGCTCGGCTGGTTCGTCGCGCGCCCCCTGGCCCTTCTCCTGTCCGGCTGGGGTGCGGGAGCCCTGATGATCCTGCTCCTGGCCTACTCGATCCTGCTCGCCACGCGGACGGCTGTCGCCGATGTCCCCGCGCGGCTGCGCGACCTCGCCGCCCACCTCAGCGGTGAGCGCCCAGCGGGCGACGCCGAGGCAGCCGATCAGGTCGGCGGCGATCCCGCCAAGGAAGCGCGCCGCAAGGCGCGCAAAGACCTCGCGGCCGGAGACGACGCGTTCCTCGACGAATACGACGGAGACGAGTCCTTCCGCAAGGCCACCGACACCGAGTCGGTGGGGGAGACCCGCCTGCTGGAATCCGGCCCCATCGCGGCTCCCGCGCCCGCCCCGACTCCCGCGCCCCGGCCTCGTCAGTCCACGCCGGACGCCCCCACCGAGATGCTCACCCAGATGCGTCCCGCCGTGGCCCCCGCGCCCGTCCAGGTGCCCGCGCACGTGCCCGAGCCCGAACCGGAGCCCGAGGATGAGTCGGCGCCCCCGCCGATCACCGACGAACCCGAGGGGGCCTTCCAGCCCAACCTCGACGACTCGATCAGCTACACGCTGCCCTCGGAGGACCTCCTGGTCTCCGGACCGCCCCACATGACCCGATCCGCCGTCAACGACCAGGTTGTCGCGGCCCTGGGACAGGTCTTCGCCGACTTCAATGTCGACGCGCGCGTCACCGGTTTCTCCCGAGGCCCGACAGTCACCCGCTACGAGGTCGTCCTCGGCGCCGGCGTCAAGGTTGACAAGCTCACCAACCTGTCGAAAAACATCGCCTACGCCGTGGCCTCCGCCGACGTTCGTATCCTCGCGCCGATCCCGGGCAAGAGCGCCATCGGCATCGAGATCCCCAACGCCGACCGCGAAAACGTGGCCCTCGGCGACGTCCTGCGCTCGGCTGCGGCCCGGCGCAACCAGCACCCGCTCGTCGTCGGCGTTGGCAAGGACGTCGAAGGCGGCTACGTCGTCACCAACCTGGCCAAGACCCCGCACATGCTGGTGGCCGGCCAGACCGGTTCCGGTAAGTCCTCCTTCGTTAACTCCATGATCACGTCGATCATGATGCGTGCGACGCCCCAGCAGGTGCGCATGATCCTGGTCGACCCCAAGCGCGTGGAGCTCACGATCTACGAGGGCATCCCGCACCTCATCTCGCCCATCATCACCGACGCCAAGAAGGCCGCCGAGGCCCTCGAATGGGTCGTCAAGGAGATGGATGCGCGATATGACGACCTGTCGGACTACGGCTTCAAGCACATCGACGACTTCAACAAGGCGGTGGCCGCCGGACAGGTGCAGGCCAAGCCCGGGTTGGAGCGCACGCTGCACCCCTATCCGTACCTTCTCGTGGTCGTCGACGAGCTCGCCGACCTCATGATGGTCGCGCCGCGCGACGTCGAGGCGTCGATTCAGCGCATCACGCAGCTGGCGCGCGCCGCCGGCATCCACCTGGTCCTGGCCACGCAGCGCCCCTCCGTCGACGTCGTCACCGGCCTCATTAAGGCCAACATCCCCTCGCGCCTCGCGTTCGCGACCTCTTCGCTGACCGACTCGCGTACGATCCTCGATCAGCCCGGCGCCGAAAAGCTCATCGGCCAGGGCGACGCCCTCTACCTGCCCGCGGGTGCCTCCAAGCCCATGCGTGTCCAGGGAGCCTGGGTCTCCGAATCCGAGATCCACCAGATCGTCGCCCACGTCAAGAGCCAGATGGAGACGCACTACCGCGACGACGTCGTGCCGGAGAAGAAGGAAGCCAAGGTCGCCGAGGACATCGGAGACGATCTCGAAGACCTGCTGCAGGCAGCCGAGCTCGTCGTCTCCACCCAGCTCGGCTCCACCTCGATGCTCCAGCGCAAGCTGCGCGTCGGCTTCGCCCGCGCCGGTCGCCTCATGGACCTGCTCGAGTCGCGCGAAATCGTCGGCCCCTCCGAAGGATCCAAGGCGCGCCAGGTGCTCGTCACCCCCGAACAGCTGCCCGAGGTCCTTGCCATGCTGCGCGGAGAGTCAGCCGGCATCGCCGAGCCTGAGCCCGCCCCCGCGCCCGCTCCGGCCGCTCCCGAGGGGGCACCCAGCCCGGCCATCGGTGCACCCGCTGCTGTTGCGGGGGAAGCTCCGGCCTCGTCCGCTCCCACGCAATCGCCCGCTTCCGGTTACGAAATGGGCACGGCATCCGCCGGCGATTCGCGCGGCAGCGGGGTTGACCCGTACTCTGGTCATAACTTTGGTGGGTCCTCGCCCGACTGGGTCGATGAGGAGCCTGAAGACAACGAGGACGCTTGGCAGCTCACAGGCCGCTGAGAGGAAAGGAAACGGTCATGAGCGATAACGTGTCGCGCGTGCAGCGAAACAGCAAGGTTCCCGTCGTGAACCTGCCCAACGCGCTGACCGTTTTGCGCCTGGTCCTCGTTCCGATCTTCGTCGTTCTGGGCCTGCAAAGTCAGTCGTGGACCGCGCTATGGGCGGCCTTTGTCGTCTTCGCCGTCGCCGCGATCACGGACCGCTTCGACGGGGAGCTCGCCCGCTCGTGGGGGCAGATCACGGACTTTGGGCGCATCGCCGACCCTATCGCCGACAAGGCTCTGACCCTGTGCGGCTTCGGCCTGCTGTCCTACCAGGGCTTCCTGCCCTGGTGGCTGACGATCCTTATCGCCGTGCGCGAGCTGGGTATCACCGCGATGCGCGCCTTCTTCCTGCGCCGCGGCGTCGTCGTGTCCGCGAATCAGGCGGGCAAGCTCAAGACCTTCATGCAGATGATCGCTCTGGGCATGCTGCTAATCCCGTGGGCACACTTCACGGCGTTGAATGAAGCGAACGAGGGGTGGGTCGTTATCCTGATCCGCCTCGGCCAGATTTTTGCAGGTGTTGCCCTGGCGCTCACGCTCTACTCGGGCGTCATGTACGTCATCGAGGGGGTGCGCCTCATGCGCGGTTCGTCCGCGGGTGAGGCCGAGGTTCAGGCTCCGGAAGTGCCTGCGACCCAGGAAGCCGCGTCTGAGTCTCCGAAGCGTGGCCTTGCGGGGCAGCACGTCCAGAGTTGAGCGTGGGTGACGCAATGCATGCGCTCATCGACTCGGCGGCGGAATAATCCTGAGAGGGCTCGCGTTGTACGGGTATGAATGCAAGGCGAGGAATGAACGCGCAGCGTCACAGCGTTTCGATGCGCGAACTAACACTGCACTCCTCAAAACAGAACGGCTACAGTAACACTATGGAAAAGACACTGAGCGAAACCCCGCTGCTGCGCAGCGAGCTGGGCGATGTTCTGCGTGGCATCCGCCAGCGCCAGGGTCGAACCCTGCGCGAAGTCTCTTCTGAGGCCCAGGTCTCCCTCGGCTACCTGTCCGAGGTTGAGCGCGGGCAGAAGGAAGCGTCCTCGGAACTGCTTGAGGCCATCACCTCGGCCCTGCGTGTTCCGCTCTGGTTCGTCCTGCGCGAGGTCTCCGAGCGCATGGCGATCATCGACGGCGCGGTCATCCCCGACGCGGTGCCCGACGACATCATGCCCGTCACGCTGATTTCCTGACGCGTGAAGCACTCTGAGTTTTACGAGGCGGTCGAGGCGACCTTCGGGTCAGCCCTCGGCCGCTCGTATGTTTCCGATCTCTACCTCGCCTCTCTGGGGGCCACCGCGCGCGACGCCCTGTCCATCGGCGTGAATCCGGATGAGGTCTGGGCAACCCTGTGCGAAGAAACCGGGCGCGAGGATGCGCGCTGGATTCATCGTGTCGATCCGCGCGAGCGAGGGCGCTGAACCTCTGTCATTTCGATTCCTGTGATCGATACCTGCAAGTCGCGCAGACGGCGTGTCGAACAGCAGTCGAACATGTGTTCCATTTAAGCTTGTGGGCGACGACGCTCCGACGCGTGTCATCCACAGGGGTGACGCGCGCGGGACGCAGATGACGATGGCCGGTCGCATACTCGTCATGTCGCCTCGGAGAGGGGTGGCATTCCAGGCCAGGACACCCGCAGGCCGGAGAGGCCGCAGACGAAAGGATCACCATGGCAGCCCGTAAAGCACCCGCCGCAAAGCCCGCGACCAACGACCGCAATAAGGCGCTCGAAGTCGCCCTGTCACAGATCGACAAGCAGTTTGGTAAGGGCTCCGTCATGCGCCTGGGCGACGATAATCGCCCGCCCGTGCAGGTGATCCCCACGGGTTCCCTCGCACTCGACGTCGCCCTCGGCATCGGCGGCCTCCCGCGCGGCCGCGTCATCGAGGTCTACGGCCCCGAGTCCTCCGGTAAGACCACGGTCGCTCTGCACGCAGTCGCCAACGCCCAGAAGGCCGGCGGCAACGCGGCCTTCATTGACGCCGAGCACGCTCTTGACCCCGTCTACGCGCGCGCCCTGGGCGTCGACACCGACTCCCTCCTGGTCTCTCAGCCCGATACGGGCGAGCAGGCCCTCGAGATCGCCGACATGCTGATCCGCTCGGGCGGCATTGACATCATCGTCATCGACTCCGTCGCGGCGCTCGTGCCCAAGGCCGAAATCGAAGGCGAGATGGGCGACTCCCACGTCGGCCTGCAGGCCCGCCTGATGAGCCAGGCCCTGCGTAAGATCACGGGCGCCCTGTCCGCCACCGGCACCACCGCGATCTTCATCAACCAGCTGCGCGAAAAGATTGGCGTCTTCTTCGGCTCCCCGGAGACTACGACGGGCGGTAAGGCCCTGAAGTTCTACGCCTCGGTGCGCATCGACGTGCGCCGCATCGAGACCCTCAAGGAAGCCGGCGCCCCCGTCGGTAACCGCACGCGCGCCAAGGTCGTCAAGAACAAGATGGCCCCGCCGTTCAAGCAGGCAGAGTTCGACATCGTCTACGGCAAGGGCATCTCGCGCGAAGGCTCGATCATCGACATGGGTGTCGAGGCCGGTATCGTGCGCAAGTCCGGCTCCTGGTTCACCTACGGGGACGACCAGCTGGGCCAGGGCAAGGAGAACGTGCGTCAGTTCCTCGTGGACAACCCTGAGCTGGCCAACGAGATCGAGCAGAAGATCCTCGTCTCGCTGGGTATTGGCGAGGCCCCGGATCCGGACCAGGCGTCCCAGGACGTGCCCGACATTGATCCTGATGAGGATGCGGGCTTCTGAGTCGTGGTCCGCTATCTGGATCCCGAAGATAATCCCGAGCTGGGGGAGGAGCGCCGCAGGCGTTCCTCCCCGGGCGAGCGGCTTGCGCGCGCTCGCGAACGCAATGCGGCCCTGACGGGCACGGCGGCGATCGAGGCCGCGCGCGAAGTCGCCCTGCGTAAGCTCGACGCGCGCGCGTGTTCTCGCTTCGAGTTGACCAGCGCGATTGAAGGGCGAGGCTTCAGCGCGGAGCTCGCTACCGAGGTTGTCGGCCGCCTGGAGGCTGTTGGCCTCGTCGATGATCAGGCCTACGCGGATGCGCTCGTCCGCTCGCGGTTTTCCGGGACGGGTGCGTCTGGTCGAGCGCTGCGCGAGGTCCTCGTGCGCAAGGGGCTCGACTCCGCGACCATCGAGCGGGCTCTCTCTCAGATTGATCGGGACGACGAGGCGGAGCGTGCTGCGCAGCTGGTGGCTCGCAAGCGTCGCTCTCTCGCGGGCGTTCCTCGTGAGACCGCCTACCGTAGACTGAGCTCCATGCTCGCGCGCAAGGGGTATTCGCCGTCTGTCGCGGCCGCGGCGGTGCGCGAGGCCCTCGATACGTGGAGTGACGACGACGAAAGCGCAGAGGAGACCTGGCAGTGGGGACTGTGACCGAGATGAGCAACGTGGAGCTCGCTCAGCTGATCGGCGAGCTGACGGAGCGTGGGCTGACGATCGCGACGGCGGAGTCGCTGACGGGCGGTGGTCTCGTTGCGCGCCTCGTAGACGTGCCCGGCGCCTCTCACGTGGTGCGAGGCGGTGCCTGCACCTACGCGGTCGACACGAAGGCCTCGGTGCTGGGTGTCTCGGAGAGTCAGCTGGCGGCGACGGGTCCGGTCGATGAGCAGGTCGCTCGCCAGATGGCTCGCGGCGCGCGCTTGCTGTTCGGCGCGGATATCGGTGTGTCGACGACGGGGGTCGCAGGTCCTGGTCCCGCCGACGGATTCGACGCGGGGACCGTCCACATCGCCTGTGCGCACCCGACGGGGGAGGAGCACCGCCTTCTGCACCTGGGCGGTGATCGCGCGGCCGTGCGTGCGGGTGCGATTGGCGCAGCCCTCGCTCTCGTGCGTGACGTGCTCGACTTCGCCGCCACAGTGGCTGACGACTAAACTTCAATGCGATGAATACGATGATGCAGGACGGCACCGCGCTGCCTCGCACCTACGCGGTGCGCACCCTCGGCTGCCAGATGAACGAACACGACTCCGAACGCATGGCGGGTCTGCTGGAGCAGGCCGGCCTCGTCCCCGTTGAGAAGGTCCCCGAGGCCGCCGCCCGCGCGACCGACGCCGGCGACATGGGTGCCGACGTCATCGTGATTAACACCTGCTCCGTGCGCGAGAACGCTGCGACCCGTCTTTTCGGTAATCTCGGCCAGCTCGCTTCTGTCAAGCGAGCGCGCCCGGGCATGCAGATCGCGGTCGGCGGCTGCCTCGCCCAGCAGATGCGCGACGGCATCGTCGAGAAGGCCCCGTGGGTCGATGCCGTGTTCGGCACGCACAACATCGACGTGCTCCCGGCGCTGCTGCGCCGCGCCGAGCATAACCGCGCGGCCGCCGTCGAGATCGAGGAATCCCTCAAGGTCTTCCCGTCGACCCTGCCCACCCATCGTGAGAGCGCGTACGCCGCGTGGGTGTCCATCTCCGTGGGCTGCAACAACACCTGCACGTTCTGCATCGTCCCGCACCTGCGCGGCAAGGAACGCGACCGTCGTCCCGGCGATATTCTCGCCGAGGTTGAGGCCGTCGCCTCCCAGGGTGCCATCGAGGTGACCCTGCTGGGACAGAACGTCAACTCCTACGGCGTGGGTTTCGGCGAGCGCGGTGCGTTTGCTGACCTGCTGCGCGCTGTCGGCCGCGTCGAGGGCATTGAGCGCGTGCGATTCACCTCGCCTCACCCCGCAGCCTTCACGGACGACGTGATTGCGGCGATGGCGGAGACTCCCACGGTCATGCCGAGCCTGCACATGCCTCTGCAGTCGGGTTCCGATGCGATCCTGCGTCAGATGCGCCGCTCCTACCGCCGCGATCGTTTCATGGGCATCCTGGAGCGCGTGCGCGCCGCCATCCCGGAGGCTGCAATCACGACGGACATCATCGTCGGCTTCCCCGGCGAGACGGAAGAGGATTTCCAGGCGACTCTCGACGTCGTTGAGCAGGCTCGTTTCTCCTCCGCCTTCACGTTCCTCTACTCTCCACGCCCGGGTACGCCCGCGGCGGACCGCGAGGATCAGGTGCCGGACGACGTTGCGCTCGAGCGTTACCAGCGTCTCATCAAGCTCCAGGAGCGTATCTGCGCCGAGGATAACGCCGCGCTGGCCGGGACCGAGGTCGAGGTCCTCGTCTCCGAGGGTGATGGCCGTAAGGATGGTGCCACACACCGTATTTCGGGACGCGCCCGCGACAACCGTCTCGTGCACGTCGCCCTGCCCGAGGGTATGGCCGAGGCGGATCGTCCGCGCCCGGGCGACATGATCCGCGCGACGGTCACCTACGGCGCCCCGCACCACCTGATCGCCGACTCGGGTGCGCAGGGCGGCTTGTTCGAGGTGCGCCGCACGCGCGCGGGAGACGCGTGGGAGGCGCGCCAGGCCTCGGATGAACCCGACACCACGGTGTCGCTGGGTATCCCCACGCTGCGCGTGGGTGCCCCGAGCTGATCGGGCACCCAACCGCTTCGAGCCTCCTCAGGTGAACGACCTGGGGAGGCTCACGTATTGGCTACCCACCAGAAATACTGCACGTTTGCTCGCTTGATGGTGACAAAAGATGGGAAAATGTCTTCATCAAACAAATGTGTGACCCACGACTCCTGAGTTACTTTTGTGTCGTGGCGATCGTCACGACGACGAGGCGATCGACATGCGGGAGCACTCTCGGTAGTGCGGGTCGATTCGAGCCCCCCTATGCGACCCGTGGCCCCTCCGCACACGCGGTACCTGCCGCGCCTTCGCATGTAGTCGGCGCACACTCAACCGAGAGTGCCCCGTTCCTCCAGCTGGAGGAACGGGGCACTACTCATCTGCGTCGAGCTGGAGGCTTACTCCTCGGCACCCTCACCAAAGAGCGCGGGGACTTCCTGAGCGGCGGACAGGCCGATGATCAGGCCGCGGCGCAGCATCGCGTGGATCTGGCGATCTGACAGGCCCTCGCCGACGAAGAAACGCGACGCGGCCATCAGGGCCCAGCCATCGCCATCTTCGATCGGAAAGACGGTCGGCTGCAGGTGGGCGTTGTTCCATTGGTTCGCCTTTTCCTGCAGGGAGACCTCCGTGTGCCCCTCGCCGGGTACAGCAATGCGCGTCTCGATCTGCGCCCAGGGGGCGTCTGCGGGCTCGCGATGAATCTGGAACTGCACGTCCTCCAGCTGGGTGACGGCGATGAACTCATTCGAACCGTGCGGCAGGCCGTCGCCCTCGAGCACCTTTTCGATGCGCTCGATCGTCAGCTCGGACACCTCGGTGCCCCACTTGGCGGCGTACTCGTCGGCTTCCATCGCGGGGGAGGGAGCGGCGGGGGTGGGCAGCGGTGACGCCTTGGCCTCGCCGTCATCGCCGAAGGTGAAGCTCTTCCACTCAGGCATTGGAGCCCTCCTTGGTCCACTGGTCGGGGAACATGATGTCGAGCTGGTTCATCATGGCGACAGCGGCCATGATGAACTGGGAGACCTCGGCGTGAACCTGCGCATCCGTGGCACCCACGACCCAGTTGAAGGTGTGCTGCAGGTGCAGGGCAATGGTGCCGATCTCGGTCGTGCCGGAGGTGATCTTCGGCAGGTAGGTCGACGCATTGAGGCGGCGCACCGCGGAGGCGATGGCGTCGGCGTGCGAGGGGTCGAAGAAGCGCGGGTAGTCCGCGACTCCCTGGACGGGGTGTCCCTCGGGGACAGCGATGCGGACGGTGCGGTTCGGCAGGATGGCCGCGACCTGGCCGGTGTTGGACACGAAGGGGATAAGCCCCACGGCCTCGACCGCTTCGATGACCCGGTCGAGGGTGACCGGGAGAGTGTCAGTTGTGCTCATGGTATTAAGCCTAGCCGTTGTTGGGTGGTATCTGTGGGAGGCACCCGTACACTGGTGGCCATGGAGACATCGGTGAGGCGCGCGTCGGACGTCGTGTGCGCGGTTGTGGGGCCCACGGCCTCGGGCAAATCGGACCTGGCCCTGGAGCTGGCCTGCGTGCTTCCGGAGGCGCTGGGGGCCCAAAGCGCGGGCGAGATCGTCTCCGCGGACGCCCTGCAGCTCTACCGAGGCATGGACGTGGGGACGGCGAAGACCCCGGTGGAGGAACGCCGAGGGATCGCCCATCACCAGATCGACGTGCTCGACGTTCGAGACGAGGCATCGGTGGCCGCCTACCAGAAGCACGCGCGCGCCGATGTAGCGGGCATTCACGAGCGCGGGGGCGTCGCGGTGGTCGCGGGAGGCTCCGGCCTCTATCAGCGCGCCCTCCTGGACGTCATCGAGTTCCCGGGCACGGACCCGGCCGTGCGCGCCCGACTCGAAGAAGAAGCCGAGGGGCCGATGGGTTCGCGCGGCCTGCACGATCGCCTGACCCAGCTCGACCCGATCTCAGCTGAGCGTATCGACCCGCACAACGCCCGCCGGATCATCCGCGCCCTCGAGGTGATCGAGCTGACCGGGCGACCCTATTCGGCGTCCATGCCCCGCCACGAGTTCGTGGCGCCCTCACTCATGGTGGCGCTGCGTCGCCCGATGGAGGAGCTCGACGAGCGCATCGCGGTGCGCACGCGCGCCATGATGGACGGTGGCCTTATCGAGGAGGTGCGCGCCCTCACCGATGTGGGCCTGCGCGAGGCGAAGACCGCGTCGCGCGCGACGGGGTACGCCCAGGCGCTTGCCGTCATCGACGGGCAGATGAGTGAGGACGAGGCCGTGGAGTCGATCGCGCTGGCTACCCGCCAGCTCGCGCGCCGCCAGGTCAAGTGGTTGCGACCGGATCCGCGCGTGCACTGGCTGGACGTGGAGGACTTCGGCTCGAACGAGGCCATGGTGCGCCACGTCGTGGAGCTGACGCAGCGCGAGGCCGAGGCTGCCCTGGGACCCTCGTAACACGATCGGCGGCTGCACGCCTGGGAGACGGGGGCTACGGTGGAGCCATGATGAACACGCAGCTGCCCGCCCACGCCCGCGTCGTCAAGGCCCACGGTGCCGGTAATTCCTTCGTCGTTGCCACGGACCAATACGACGACTACGACCCCAGCGAGGTCGAGGTCGCGACGCTGTGCTCGCCGGCCTTCGGGATCGGTGCGGATGGCTTCATCCGGGCCGTCGAGCGTGACGGCCTGTGGTTCATGGACTACCGCAACGCGGACGGCTCGAAGGCGGAGATGTGCGGCAACGGCGTGCGCGTCTTCGTCGATCACCTGCGCCGCGAGGGCCTCGTGGATCTGCCGGTTGGGCAGACGCTGGACGTGGCCACGCGCGGCGGCATCAAGCGCGTGACCCCCGAATCCGAGGACGAGGGGCAGGGGGCGAGCTACCGTGTCGACATGGGTCCGGCGGCCTCTCCGGCGCGCGAGACGATCGATGTGCGAGTCCCGGGCATCGACGGCGTGCTCGGCGGTATCTGGGTGGACATGCCCAACCCGCACACGGTCGTCGAGCTTGCCAACGAGGAGACCCTGCGCGGCGTGTTCCTGCCCACCGTTGACGTCTCCCAGATCCCGCAGGCACAGCGTCCCTCCTACGATCCGGCGCCCCAGGCGGGGACCAACCTCGAGCTGGTCGTCGACCTGACCGAAGCCGGTGCGGAGAGCGGACACATCGCGATGCGCGTGCTGGAACGAGGCGTGGGGGAGACCCAGGCGTGCGGCACCGGATGCTGCGCGGCGGCCCTCGCAACGGCACTGCGCCGCGGTCCCGGTGCGCCCACTCAGTGGGTTGTCGACATTCCGGGCGGAACGGTCATCGTTGGCCTCGACGGCGTCATCGACTGGTCGGGGGAGCATCCCCGCATCACGGACGCCTCGGTGTTCCTCACCGGCCCAGCGACCCGAGTCGCCGAGATCCGCCTGCCCTGAGCCCGGCCCCGGGAAACATAAGCAGACAGCGTAACGAGGCCCCGGCCTCGTCGAGGAAGAGGAGAGCGTCAGGTGGGGCGGACCTCGATGATGCGGAAGCCCTTCTTGGACGCGTACTTCGAGGCCCGCAGGCCCTGGCCGTTCAGCCACGTGATGAGCGAATCCGCTCCCAGGTTGCGCTGGACGACCAGGTAGGCGACGCCGGTGGGGGCGAGCCTGCCCAGCCATGCCAGGAGCATTTCGTGCATCGCATCCTTGCCGATGCGCACGGGCGGGTTCGACCAGATGACGTCGAAAAGCGTGTCTGTCTGCTGCGAGGAGGCCAGCGCCTCCTCGGCCTTGAGGGCTCGCACGCCGTTCGCCCCGTTGGACTGCGCGTTGCGCTGCGTCAGATCCACCGCGCGAGAGTTCACGTCCACCGCCCACACGGCAGCGTTCGGGGACTCCAGCGACATGATCGTCGCAATCGGACCCCACCCGCAGCCCAGGTCCAGGAATGTCCCGACCTCAGGCAAGTCCGGGGCGATCTCCAGGAGCTGACGCGTACCCAGATCAAGTTTAGAACCCGAGAACACGCGCGACGACACGCGCATCGACAGGTCGAAGCCGCGGGCGCTCACCTCGATCGTGCGGATCTCCTCCGCGCTCGCAGGGGAAGAGTCGGTGAAATACTGTTCGTCCACGGAAGAAAGCCTATCGCGCCCGCGCGCGCAGGCGCAGATGGGGGCGGCGCGTGCGACACTAGAAGCCCCCACGAAAAGGATGGTTATGGACACGACCCACACAGGTGCGGACTCTTCGAAAGAGGAGCGCGACCAGCGCGTCAACGACGTTGTCGCGCGTATCCTCGCGCGCTCGGGAACGGCGCTCGCATCGACGACGGGTCAGGACACCTCCCAGGACGCCGGTGCCCTCGAGCGCGAGGCCCGCGCGGGCACGCGCCGCGTCGACACGGGCGCCTCCGACCGTGAGGACATCTCCGAGGTCGAATACCGCCAGGTGCGACTAGAAAAGGTCGTGCTCGTGGGCCTGCGCACCACGCAGAGCGAAGAGGAAGCCGAGAACTCGCTGCGCGAGCTGGCCGCGCTCGCGGAGACCGCCGGTTCGCGCGTGCTCGACGGCATCATCCAGCGGCGCATGAAACCCGACCCCGCAACCTACCTGGGGTCTGGCAAGGCCCGCGAGCTGGCCGATATCGTGCGCAGCGTCGAGGCCGACACCGTCATCGTTGACGAGGAGCTGGCCCCCTCCCAGCGTCGTGGGCTGGAGGACGTTGTCGACGCCAAGGTCGTCGACCGCACGGCCCTCATCCTCGACATTTTCGCCCAGCATGCCAAGTCCCGTGAGGGCAAGGCGCAGGTCGAGCTCGCGCAGCTCGAGTACCTGCTGCCGCGCCTGCGCGGCTGGGGTGAGTCGATGTCCCGTCAGGCCGGTGGCCGCGTCGCGGGCGGCGCGGGTATCGGCTCTCGCGGCCCCGGTGAGACCAAGATCGAGCTGGACCGTCGCCGCATCCGCACTCGCATGGCGAAGCTGCGCGCGGACATCGCGCGCATGGAACCCGCCCGCCGCACGCAGCGCAATTCGCGCCGCCGCGGGGCAGTGCCCTCGGTGGCCATCGCCGGGTACACGAACGCCGGCAAGTCGACGCTGCTTAACCGCCTGACGGACGCGGGTGTCCTGGTCCAGGACGCGCTGTTCGCGACGCTGGACCCGACGGTGCGCCGTGCGCGCGCCGCAGACGGTCGCGAGTACACCCTCACCGACACGGTCGGCTTCGTGCGTAACCTGCCCACCCAGCTGGTCGAGGCGTTCCGCTCGACCCTGGAGGAGGTCGGCCAGGCCGACATCATCTTGCACGTCGTGGACGCCGCCCATCCCGACCCGGTCTCCCAGGTGCAGGCCGTGCGCGCGGTCATCGACACTATCGAGGGCGCCTCGGAGATCCCGGAGCTGATCGCGCTGAACAAGGCGGACCTTGCCTCGCCCGAGCAGATCGCGCTGCTGCGCACCGTATTCCCGAACGCTGTTCCGCTGAGCGCACACACGGGCTGGGGCGTGGAGGCGCTGCGCGCGGCCCTCGAAGACATGCTGCCCCGGCCTCGCGTGGCCGTCGATGCGATCCTGCCGTACTCGGCCGGCTCACTCGTGCACCGCATCCACGAGGAGGGCGACGTCGAGCGCGAGGAGTACGTCGAGACGGGCACCCGGATCGTCGCGCGCGTCGACGAGGCCCTGGCTGCCGTCATCGCCCGCGAGGCGGTGGGCGGCACCGTGGGTGACGCGGCGGTGAGCGGGGAGTGAGCGCGGACCTGGTCGAGGCCTCGGGTCGCGTTCTCGACGCGGTCGTCGCCCAGATGGGCGGGTCCCCGCGCGAGGGGCAGGCCTCGATGGTCGCCGAAGGCGCCGCTGCCCTGGAGGACCGCCAGCATCTTCTCGTGCAGGCGGGCACGGGCACGGGCAAGTCCGTGGGCTACCTGGTGCCGCTGCTGACGCACTGCGCGACGAACGGCGTGCGCGGGGTGGTCTCCACCGCGACGCTCGCGCTGCAGCGCCAGATCCTCGTCAAGGACGCGCCGGTGGTCGTCGACGCGGTTGCTTCGGCGACGGGCGCGCGCCTGAAGGTTGCGGTGCTCAAAGGCTGGTCGAACTACGCGTGCCTGCACAAGCTGGATGGCGGCTATCCAACCGAGGGTACGCTGTTCGAGGATCGGGACATGAGCGTCGGCCCGACGGGCGAGCTCGGCAAGGAGATCCTGCGCATCCGCGAGTGGATCAGCGAGACCACGACGGGGGACCGCGACGACCTGGTTCCGGGCGTCTCGGATCGAGCCTGGCACCACGCATCGGTCGCCAAACCCGAGTGCCTGGGCAAGCACTGCCCGCTTATCGACGAGTGCTTCGCGCAGGCGGCACGCATGGAGGCCGCGGACGCGGACGTCGTCGTCACGAACCATTCGTTGTTTGGCATCAACGCGTGCGGTGAGGGCGAACTCTTCGGTGAGTACGACGCCGTCGTTATCGACGAGGCCCACGAGCTGGCCGACCGCGTGCGCTCCCAGGCTGCAGCCGACCTGACGGTCGCCCGCGTGAGCCGTGTGGCCCGCTCCCTGCGCTCGAATCTCTCGATCGATTCCACCGACCTGGACGAGGCCGGGGCCGGGCTGGGTGCAGCGATGGCCCCCTTGGAGGCGGGGCTCTTGGAATACCGGCCGAGCGCCCTCGTCGATGCGATGATCGTGCTGGACGGCGCGGCCCGTCGCGCCAGCCACGAGGTCTCCGAGGCGCAGGGAGAACCCGCCGCCAAGCTCCTGGCCCGCGCCGCTATCGACGAGCTGATCGGAGCTCTTGACGCGTGGGGACGAGACCCCGACCAGTCGATCGCCTACATCACGAAGGACGAATCGGACAATGCGCGACTGACGGTGGGGCCCCTCGATGTATCGGCGGCGATCGGTGGAACCGGCATCGGTGAACGACCGGCGATCCTCACCTCCGCGACCCTCGCGATCGGTGGAAACTTCGACTTCATGGCCGCCCAGGCTGGCATGGCTATCTCCGGGGTGCCGTGGCACGGTATCGACGTGGGTTCTCCCTTTGACCACGGTCGACAGGGAATCCGCTATGTGGCAACCCATCTGCCTCTGCCGGGGCGAGACGGCCCCTCCGAGGAGCTGCTCGACGAGCTCGTGGAACTGGCGCAGGCCTCGGGCGGCGGGATGCTCGCCCTCTTCGCGTCACGACGCGGGGCGATGGCGGGAGCGCAGGCCCTGCGCGAGCGTACGGACCTGACCGTCTACCTGCAGGGTGAAGAGACCCTGGCGCAGCTGATCCAGCGGTTCCGCGAGGAACGTGACTCGTGCCTGGTCGGCACGATGTCCCTGTGGCAGGGCGTCGACGTCGCGGGGGATGCCTGCCGCCTTGTCGTCATCGACAAGATCCCGTTCCCGCGCCCGGATGATCCCGTCTCGCGCGCCCGCTCGATGGATGTCGAGCGCCGGGGCGGTAACGGTTTCGTGTCGGTGTCCCTCACGCACGCGGCGCTCATGATGGCCCAGGGCGTGGGGCGCCTCCTGCGCTCGACCGACGACCGGGGCGTCGTGGCGATCCTCGATCCGCGCGTGGTGACCAAGCGCTATGGCGGCTTCATCATGCGTTCCCTGCCCGCCATGTGGCCGACGACGGATCCGGAGGTTGTTCGCGGTGCCCTGCGGCGCCTCGCGAAGGGTTCTGACCAATAGGGACGGGTGCTCCTCGAGCCAGTAAAACGTCGTGCAGATAACGGGCGCGTACGGGCCCCTATCTGAGACAATAAAGGTGCCCGCAGACTCTAGGAGACACTCGTGGAAAACAAAGCGCAGACCCTGTACCCGTCAAAGTCCTCCGGACGTCCTTCCAAGATCGCCATCATCGGTGCCGGTGCCGTTGGCACGGCGGTCGCGTACGCCTGTGCGATGCGCGGCGACGCCCGCTCGATCGTTCTTCAGGACATCAACAAAGCCAAGGTGGAGGCCGAAGCCCTCGACATGGCCCACGGCATCCAGTTCACACCGGCCGGCTCGATCGAGGGCTCGGATGACGTTGAGATCGTTCGTGGCGCCGACCTGATCATCGTCACGGCTGGTGCGAAGCAGCAGCCCGGGCAGTCCCGCCTGGAGCTGGCCGGCTCGACCGTCAACCTCATGAAGAAGATCGTGCCGAACCTGCAGAATGTGGCTCCGGATGCCCGCTTCATGTTCGTCACGAACCCCGTCGACGTCGTCACCTACGTGGCGCTGAAGCTCACGGGCCTGCCCCGCAACCAGGTCTTCGGATCCGGCACGGTGCTCGACACGTCCCGCCTGCGCTACCTGGTCTCGCGTGAGACCGGCGTGGCCACCCAGAACATCCACGCGTACGTGGCGGGTGAGCACGGCGACTCCGAGGTTGCCCTGTGGTCCAGCGCCGAGATCGGCAACGTCCCGCTGTCGCAGTGGGGCCCGACCCTGTCCGGCGGTGTCTTCGACTCGGCTCTGCGCAACTCCATTGCACAGGAGGTCGTCCAGTCCGCATACAAGATCATCGAGGGCAAGGGTGCGACGAACTACGCGATCGGCCTGTCTGCCGCGAACATCGCAGGTGCGGTGCTGCGCGATGAGCAGCGTGTCCTCACCATCTCGACGCTGCTCGAGGACTGGGAGGGCATCTCTGACGTGGTCATGGCCGCCCCGACGATCGTCGGCCGCGACGGTGCCGGACGCGTCCTGAACCCGCCGCTCACGCTTAACGAGCGCGATGGCCTGACCGCATCGGCCCAGCGCCTGCGTCAGGTTGCCCGCGACCTGGGCTTCTGAGTCTCATTCGCATAAGACAGTGGCACCACCCTTGTTGGGTGGTGCCACTGTCTTATGCGGTGCGTCAGAGAGAGCGGATAACGGTCACGACCTTGCCCAGGATGGTGGCTTCGTCGCCGGGGATGGGGGAGTAGTCCTGGTTGTGGGGGAGTAGCCATACGTGACCGCCCGTGATGGAGAGTTCCTTGACTGTTGCTTCCCCGTCGATCATGGCTGCCACAAACTCGCCATTGCGTGCCTCGTTTTGTGAGCGGATGACAACGTAGTCCCCGTCGAAGATGCCCGCATCGACCATCGACTCGCCGCTGACTTCGAGCATGAACAGATCACCGTGACCGGTCATGGACGTAGGGAGGTGGAATACGTCCTCTACGTGCTGTTCCGCCGTGATGGGGGCGCCGGCGGCGATACGGCCCACAAGCGGAATCGCCGTGCCTTCCTCTTCCACGTGAGAGACGGGGACCTCGATACGAACGACCTTCTCGGAAGGCTGCGACGACGGAGCGATGCCGAGCTCGGTGCGCGCTCGATCGGTGAGATCGAGGGCGCGAGGCAGACCGGGCTCGCGGACCAGGTACCCGTCGGCCTCGAGTGCGTCGAGGTGATGCTTCACCGTCGACGGTGAAGCCAAACCGACTGCGGATGCGATCTCGCGCACAGAGGGAGGAAAGCCGCTCGACGCCAGCTTTTCGTTGATAACTCGCAAGATCGCACGGTGTCGATCGCTGATCGAGCGCTCCGTCATGGCCTCTCCTTCGCATCGGGGTGGACACAGATGTGCATGGCTCGGTGTCCACTGGATACGTCAAGGATAAGCCGATTTCACGCAAAATGAAACATATGTTCGAGTGCGTCTCGACATTGTGCACGGCGCGTGTTATCGTACAGGTGTTCGACGAACAGATGTTCGATTGAGTTTTCTGGAGGTTCTCATGAGTGTTCCCGTTGCAACGCAGACTGCCGTCTCGTTCCCTGTGCGTCGCTCTCCGCTTCGTACTGTCGAGGAGGCGCCACTGGCGACCGTTCGTGACATCTCCACCGCTCCGTCTGCGCGTCGTCGTCTCGATGCTCAGCGCGGTGACGATCCGTCATTCCTGCGTGCTCCTGCTGCGCCGCGTACTCGCGCCCGCTCCTCTCGCCGCAGTATTGTTGCGGGCGCGCTTGCGACGCTCGTGCTCTCCGTGGGTGCCGGCGCCCTCGGTCTGGCCATCCAGCCCGCTGCCTACGATGGCCCGACGGTCACGAAGGCTGTTGTCAGTGGTGACTCCGTGTGGTCGCTTGCGCAGAATGTGAAGACGGATCGTCCGCTCGAAGAGGTTGTGGCTGATATTGAGCGCCTCAATGACGTTGAGGGAGCTCTGCAGCCGGGGCAGCGTGTCGTCGTTCCTGTCCGATGACGGTGACGCGTGGGACTCCTGTGACAGATGGGTGTCTGAACGTGTACCGTTGAGGGGTGCACTGCCCTTTCTGTCATAACCCGGATTCGCGCGTCGTCGACACGCGCATCGCGGACGACGGCGCCTCGATTCGACGCCGTCGTGAGTGCACGCACTGTAAGAAGCGTTTTACGACGCTTGAAACGTCATCCTTCCAGGTCGTCAAGCGCTCCGGCGTCGTCGAGTCATTCTCCCGCAACAAGGTTGTCTCGGGCGTGAAGAAAGCCTGCCAGGGCAGGCCTGTATCGGACGATCAGCTCGCGATCCTTGCTCAGCAGGTGGAGGAACAGCTGCGCTCCACCGGCGTCTCTAACGTGTCGACGAACGAGGTTGGTCAGGCGATTCTGCCGTTCCTGAGGGACCTGGATGTCATCGCCTACCTGCGCTTCGCTTCGGTCTATCGCCAGTTCGATACCCTCGACGATTTTGAGCAGGCCATTCACGCGTTGCGTGAGCGCTCCCAGGGTGATGGGTCTGCATCCGACGTCCCCGAGGTCGCGACCCATGCCGCGCCTCCTGCTCCTGCGCCCACAAAGAAGCCTCGCAAGGCTCGCGCCCCTCGTAAGCGTTCCGTCTCCAATGAACCCACGTTGCTCGGAGATGACTGATCGCATGACATGAGAAGCGCCCGGTCCCAGCATAGGGAACCGGGCACTTTTTCATCTGTCTTGTCAGGTACGGCTAGTGCTCGCATGCCTGCTCAACTGCATCCGAGCTGTCGACTTGCTCGTCAGACACGGGACGCGGCTGTTCATCGTTCAGTGCTCCGCGAACTCCCGCGACAGCCTCGGACACGGACTCGCGGGCCCCTGCGACAGCATCGGAGACGGCGCCGCGGGCACCTGCCACTGCTTCGGATGCAGCCTCTCGCGCCTCGGCCACCTTCTCGGACATGGACTCGCGGGCTCCGGCCATGGCCTCGGAAGCGGCGTCACGTGCTTCGGCCACCTTCTCGGAGACTGCCTCGCGCGCACCCGCCACGGCATCCGTCGCTGCCGCCTGCGCGCCCATGATCTGCTCGCGCACCTTCTTACGCATGACCTTGCCGAGCTGTGAGCGGGGCAGCTCGGTCATGACGACGATCTGACGGGGGAGGGCGTAGTGGGCCAGGGACTTCTCCGCCCACTTGCGCAGGTCGGTGAGCGTTACGGACGCGCCGGCCTCGAGTACAACCGCTGCGACGACGTCTTCGCCGGACTCACCCGCGGGCACGCCGACGGCCGCGACGTCGAGGACGCCGGGCATTGAGCGTACGGCCTCTTCGACCTGCGAGGGGTAGACGTTGAATCCGGAGGAGTTGATCATTTCCTTGCGGCGGTCGGCCATGTAGATGAAGCCGTCGCGCACCTGGACCAGGTCACCGGTGCGCAGCCAGCCGTCCTGCGTGAACACCTCGGCGGTTTCATCGTCCTGGTTCCAGTAGCCAGAGAACACCTGAGGGCCGCGCGCGATGAGTTCACCGACCTCGCCCTCGGCAACTTCACGGCTCGGATTCTCCGGATCCACGATCTTCACCTGGGTGGAGGGGAAGGGGATGCCGAGTGCGCCGCGTGCGCGCGAAGAAGCGAGGGGGGAGCCGAGAAGAATCGGCGAGGCTTCGGTCATGCCGTAGCCCTCGATCATCAGGCCGCCGGTCGCCTGTTCCCACTGATCGGCCAAGGACGCCGACAGGGGCATTGCGCCGGAGAGGGAGAAATGGATGGACGACAGGTCCACATTCGTGCTCTCCGCTGCTGCCAGAAGACGCTCGTACATGGGCGGAACACCCAGGAAGAAGGTACACGGCAGGCGACGCTGCGCCGCCAGGACCATGGCCGTATCGAACTTGGGGAACATGGCGATTGTCGCGCCCAGACGCAGGCCCGCCAGGAAGCCGATTGTGAAGCCGAAGGCGTGGAAGAGGGGCAGGATGCAGTAGAACACCTCGGCGCCCTCGTGGAGGACGGGAACCCACGCGATCGATTCCTCGACGTTCGCCATGAGGTTGGTGTGCGTGAGCGCGGCGGCCTTTGGCACGCCCGTCGTGCCGCCCGTGTGAATGAGGAGAGCGACGTCGTCCATGGCGGACGGGCAACTGCCCTGCCAAGGGGTGGCCGAGCGCATGGCTCGTGTCCAGGAGCGTGCCCAGCCGGGGCGCGGACTTGACAGCTGATCGCGCTTCTCGCGTGCGGCCTTGACGGGAAGCTTGAGAGCCAGGCGCGAGGCCGTGGGCAGAGCCGTCGTCAGGTCCATCGAAAAGGTGGTGTGGCCGCGCCCGAGGAACGTGAGTTTCTCCAGGGACTTCGACCAGGCGATGGTGACGCGAGCGCCGTGGCGCTCGTACTCGCCCTCCAGCTCGCCCGCGGGGGCAAGCGGATTGTGTTCCACGACGACGGCACCGAGGAGCATCGTGCCCAGGACGGCGATGGCGTGCTGCGGGCAATTCGGCATGACGAGGGCAACCCGGTCTCCGGGGTGGACCCCCGCTTGATGGAGCGCTCCCGCTGCCCGACGCATGTCCTCGGCTAGCTCGGCGTAGGTGAGCTGGCGTGCGAAAAAGTCGATGGCAGCGCGCTCCGGGTAGCGCGAAGCGACCTCCAGAACCATCTCTGGGATGGGGCGCTCAGGGGTTGCGATCTCGTAGGCAACACCGGGCGCGTACAGGCCGCGCAGCTGCGACGTGAGGTCCATCTGTCCTCCTTTGGAAACGATATACCTACGATACCGTAACCGCCGTGCCTGTTGACCAGGTGGAAACGCGATGAACGCGACAGTTTATAGCGGCGTCGCGATCAGACGGACCGTTTCAGGCAGGTGGCTGAGCTCCTCGAGTGCCTCGCGTCCCAGGCCCGCCGAAATGTCGGTGAGCACATAGCCGACCTCGTCCACAGTGGCCAGGATCTGGGCGTCGACGTTCGCCTCGGAGGAAGCGAAGATCTGATTGACGCGTGCCATGACGCCGGGCACGTTGCGGTGGATGAGGCGCACGCGGTAGCGCGAGCGCTTGCCGATATTCATCGTCAGGTTCGGCAGGTTCACGCTCATGTCCGTGGAGCCACTGGCCTGGTACTCGCCGATCTTAGCGGCCACGAAACGGCCGATGTCGTACTGCGCTTCCTCCGTCGAGCCGCCGATGTGGGGCGTGAGAATGACGTTGTCGAGGGTTGCGAGGGGCGAGTCGAAGGGGTCGCCGTTGGCGCGTGGCTCCTCGGGGAACACGTCGATGGCCGCACCGCCCAGGTGACCGGACACGAGCGCGGCGTGTAGCGCATCAACGTCGACGACGTGACCGCGAGACAGGTTAATGAACAGGGCACCGGGCTTCATGAGCTCGAACTCGACGCGTCCGATGAGGTTCGTGTTGGATTCCTGGCCGTCCACGTGCACGGAGATGATGTCGGCCTCGCGCAGGACGGCCTCCATGGTCGGCATCTGCGTGGCGTTGCCCAGGGCGAGGCGCTCGGCGGCGTCGTAGAAGATGACGTTGAGGCCCATGGCCTCGGCCAGGACTGACAGCTGGGTGCCGATGTTGCCGTAGCCGATGATGCCCAGGGTGTGCCCGCGCACCTCGTGGGCGCCGTCCGCGCTCTTGTCCCACACGCCGCGGTGCAGACGCGAGTTTTTGACGGTGACGCGGCGCGAGAGGTCGATGATCTCGCCGATGGCGAGCTCGACGACGGAGCGCGTGTTGGAGTAGGGGGCGTTGAACACGGCGACGCCCATCTCGGTAGCCGTCGCCAGATCGATCTGGTTTGTGCCGATGCAGAAGGCTCCGATGGCCTTGAGTTCGGGGCGCGCGCGCAGCACTCGCTCGGTGACCTCGGTCTTGGAACGCAGGCCCAGGTAGTCCACGCCTTCGAGCGCGTCGATGAGGTCGTCCTCGGACAGGGCGCCCGTCACGCGGGTGACCTCGATGCCGAACTTGGCGAAAATATCGTCGGCGACGTCGTGCGGGTTTTCCAGGAGCAGTGCGCGTGTCATGTCCCCATCATGGCAGACGGGAGCGGAAAGGGACACGCGGTGTCAGGGTGTGGTCGCTCCTACCACTCTTCCATGCCGGCGGGCAGGGGAGCGCAGTGGATGACGTGCACGTCGTGGGTGGCGCGGGTGAGGGCGACGAAAAGGTCACCGACGCCATCACCGAGGATTTCCGCGGGTTCGACGAGGATGACCGAGTCGAACTCGAGGCCCTTGGAGGCCACGGCCGACAGGAGGCTGACGCGCTCGGAGAGGGCCGTCTCGCCGTCCACGTCGGCTCCCCACGCGCGGGCGCGTTCGTTGCCGACAATGAGGGCGATGCGGCCGCGGGAGGTCCCCGCCTCGCGATCGAGACGCTCCTCGGCCTCGCGCTGGGCTTGGGCGACGGCGCGCCACAGGGGGCTGTTGTCCTTCGACGAGGCCGGGGTGTCCTCGGGCGCGTCTACGTGGGTGACGCGGTAGCAATCCTCGACGTCGCGCACGGCAGTCATCGGGTAGAGGACGGGGACGCCGGCGCGCGCAACGACACCTTCTGCAAGGGCCGTGAGGGTCGCGGGCGTGCGGTACGAGACCGTCAGCGCGTACTCGGCCGCCAGGGCGCGGGCGGCAGGGCCGAGTGCCTTCTCCCATGTCGGCGGGCGTTTATTCCCGCGCCGCTGATCGAGGTCTCCCACGACCGTGAACGAACGCGAGGGGCAGCGGCGCAGCAGGGCGCGCCAAGCCATGGAAGAGAGCTCCTGAGCCTCGTCGACCACAATGTGGCCGTACGCCCACGTGCGGTCCTTGGCGGCGCGCTCGGACAGGGGAGTCCACGACTCCTGACCGGCGACCTGATCCGCCAGCATCTGGGCGGTGACGATGCCGCCACCCAGGTTCTGAGCTTCGATCGCCTCGCGAGCGCGCTCAATCGCGCCCTCGTCGGCCTCGCGCGACGAGGAGGAAGACGACGGCATGGGGCCGAGGAGCTCCTCGCACTCATCCAGGATCGGCACATCCGACACCGTCCACGGAGCCGAACGCGGGCGCACGATCGCCGCCAGCTCGTCGGGGCGCAGGGGAGAGCCAGCCTTACGGTTTGCCGACGCGAGCACCTCGGGGCGAGCGTAGAGGCGACGCAGCAGAGTCTGAGCGCTCGTCGGCATCCACGCCGTGTTGATCGCACGCCTGCAATCCACCGAATCACGGATCTCGATGAGCCACGAGCGCTTGACCTCGGGATCGACGCCGCCCTCGGAGTCCGCGTCCCCGGCCTCGCGCGCCAGGCGCAGGGCCAAAACGTCCATGAGTTCGCGCGCGAAGGACTCTCGTGCCACGTTATGCGCGCGGCCCGAACGCTTCGCCCGGCGCCTCGCGCTCTCCACGTCGGTGCGCGTCAGCGTCACCTCGCGGTTCCACACGCGCAGGACCTGGTCTTCCTTGGGGAGCTTCGCGAGCGCGCGTACCGCCTCCTTGACGATCTTCGCCCACGCCGGCAGGCCCTTGATCCGCGCCACGGCCTCGTCGTCCTCGGCTCGAGCATGCACACCGGGCACCAGATCGCCCAACGTCACCGAGACGACACCCGTCTCGCCCAGGGAGGGGAGCACCTGCTCGATATAACGCAGGAACAGACGCGAGGGGCCGACGAGAAGAACGCCCGAACGCTCGAGGCGCTCGCGGTGGGCGTACAGGAGGTAGGCGATGCGGTGCAGCGCGACTGCCGTCTTACCGGTGCCGGGACCGCCCTGCACCACCATGAGGCCCTTATCGGACGCACGAATGATGCGGTCCTGCTCGGACTGAATGGTGGCGACGATGTCGCCCATGTGGCCGTCGCGAGCCTCGCTCAGCGCATGCATGAGGGCACCCTCGCCCTGGAGTTCCAGGCCCGACGCGTTCGATGCGTCCAGCAGCTCGTCCTCCAGGCCGGTGACTCGACGGTCGCGCGTGGAAATATGGCGGCGGCGTACGACGCCGTCCGGCTCGGCCGACGTGGCCTGGTAGAAGGGACGCGCGGCGGGTGCGCGCCAGTCCACGAGGAGGGGAGTGCCGTCCTCGTGTGACAGTGACAGACGACCCACGTGACGTACCGACTGATCCACCATGTCGAGGCGGCCGAACACGAGGCGTTCCTCTACGCCTTCGAGGCGAGCAGCCATCTCGCCCAGGTGAGCGGACAGGGCCTCACGTTCAGTCCAGCCCTGCGCATTACCGACGCCGTGGGTGGAGTGAACGCGTCCTTGGCGCTCGCGGTAGGAGGCCCGCAGCGCATCCAGGCGCTCGTAGGCGCGGTCGACGAAATCCTGTTCGGGCAACGGAAGGTCGGTCGACGACTCGTCATGAGTGCTCGTGGCCATGGCTCCTCCTCGTTTCTGTGGCCCTCTATTGTCCCCTACTTTTGCCGTCGGCGCTTCCACTGTCCGGCGCGTGTGCGCGACTTCGCCCCAAGCTCAAAATTGATTCCCGCGTGACGTGGCGGGTGCAGCACAGGTACGTTAGACATGAGGCAGAAGAATGAGTATGAGGAGGAGACGTGAGTATGAACGCCACTGACCTGTATGCCGACGGTCCTGCCGCCGGCGCGAAGGCGAAGATTCTCCTCATTCATTTCGATGGGGCGATTGACGCCGGAGCGGCGGGGCGCATGGCGATCCGCCAGCTGCTGCGTTCCCTGCATAACGAGCGAGTCGCGACGTTTGATGCCGACACGCTCATGGACTACCGCTCGCATCGGCCTATCGTCACCGTGGATAACTGGGTGTCCTCCCCGGACATGGTGATGCCGCAGACTGTCCTCGACCTCGTCGAAGACGATATGGGCAATCCGATCCTGGTCCTGCATGGTGCGGAGCCGGATGCCCACTGGGAGTCTTTCACTGCCGCGATTCGCGATATCTGCGAACGCGCGGGTGTGGAGATCACCTTCTCGCTGCATGGTGTTCCCTCCGGTGTGCCGCACACGCGTCCCACGCCCGTCCACGTCCAGGCGACGGACGAGTCGCTCCTGCCGTCGGGGTCCAACGCGATCTCGAATCACATGCAGTTCCCCTCGCCGCTGTCCACCTTCATGCAGATCCGCATGGGACAGCAGGGAATCGGCGGGCTCGCGCTGCTCGGGGCGGTTCCGTATTACATGGCGGACACCGGCTACCCGGCCGCATCCTCGGCCCTCTTGACCTCCTTCGCGAAGTTTGCGGACCTGTCGTTGCCTGTCGGTGATCTCGAACAGGGGGCCGCCCAGGATCAGGAGAGCATCGAGAAGCTCGTCGAGGGCAATCCGGAGATCTCGCATACCGTGTCCGCCCTCGAAGAACATTTCGATGCGTGGACCGGTGGCGCAGGGGCGATCCCGCTTCCCGGCATGGGGCAGCCTCCCGTGACCGGCGCCGAGGAGAAGAGCCCGAAGGATATCGGTGATGTCATTGAGGCCTACCTCGCGCAGGTCTCTCGCGCCCAGGATGAAGAAATCGAGTCCGTCCAGCGCGCGCCGCGCGCCGAAGAGGTCGAGGAACCCGCTAAGCCCGACACCCTCGAAGATGTTCTCGCTCGCGTCGAGGCACGCCGCAGGGGAGAGGGTCCCGGTCCTTCCTCTCCGCGTCACCGCGCCTAAGAGAGCGGCGTCGGCGGCGGGCTGAGCCCATGCCCTGGGGGCGTGTCTCCGCCTGCGCGCCACAGCCTCGTTAGTCGGCCTGCGGATACCCCGCCTGCGCGTCCGTGAGCGCGGGAGTTCCAGCCACCCACCGTTCCAGGTCCCGAGGACGTGTGATGCGCGCCGGAAGTGCCAGCGTGCGCAGGGCGCGATCGATGCGATCAACGTCGACGACGTCTGTGGCGCTCGCCAGGGCGACGACGTTGCCGCGGCGTCCGCTCCGCCCGACCTTCGGGTCCTGGATGGACGCCACGAAGGGGAAGACTTCTTGTAGCGCCGCGATGTCGTGGCGCGCGTTAGCCGGTCCGCCGTGTGCGCAGTTCACCAGGTAGATGCCCCGTGCGGTGAGTGCTGCGCGTGCCCGCTGCGCGCACTCACGCGTGCGCAGGTGATCGGGGGTGACCCCCGACGCGAAGGCATCGCGCACGATGACGTCGAAAGAATCCTCGCGTGTCTGATCAAGGACGGCGCGCCCGTCTCCAACGCGGATCTTGACCTGCGGGGCCTTGGGGATGGGAAAGTGCTCGCGTACCTGGTCGGCAAGCAGGCGATCGACCTCGACGGCGACGTGGCGGGACTGCGGGTGCGACGCCGACCAGGCGCACGCGAGCGCGCACGCCGCGCCACCCACGTGAAGTGCGCGGAAACGCTCCTGTGGCTCCCACAGCGAGGACACGACGGCATCCATGTGCTGCATGTACTCAAACTCCAGGTAGGTGGGATCCGACGTGTCGACCGCCGACGACTCCACGTCTCCCAGGAACAGCGTCGCGCGCGGCCCGTCCCACCGGATACGCGCCGAGCCGAAATCCGTGTCGAAGGAGATGTCGCGTGACGAAGATGAGCGTGCCATGGTGGACACTGTAACCATGGACGACGGCCACAGGCGCAGGAGGTGACATGTCAAACGCTCCCAGGGACGCGCGCGCCAAACGCGACTGGGGTTCGGACGACTCTGCTACCCCGATCCTCCACGTTGACATGGACTCCTTCTTCGCCCAGGTCGAGATGCGCGAGGACCCCAGCCTCGTTGGCCGCCCCATCATCGTGGGCGGGACGTCCGGACGCGGAGTCGTCACCTCCGCCACCTACGAGGCCCGGGCCCTGGGCGTGCGCGCCGGCATGCCCACCTCGCGCGCCCGCGCCCTGTGCCCCCACGCGGCTTTCGTCCCCGGCAGCCATGGCCTGTATCGGCGCTATTCACAGGAAGTAATGGGGATCCTCGCGACAATCACTCCCGCGCTGGAGCAGGTCTCCATCGACGAGGCCTTCCTCGACGTGTCCGGGGCGAGGCGGCGCCTCGGATCGCCTCTCGAGATCGCGACCCTCATCCGCATGCGCATCCGCGACAGCGTTGGCCTTCCCGCCTCCGTCGGCATCGCCTCGACCAAGTCGGTTGCGAAGATCGCCTCCTCGCACGCAAAACCCGATGGCCTGCTGCTCATTCCGCACGAGGCAACCGTCGGGTTCCTCCACGGCCTCCCCGTGGGGGCCCTGTGGGGAGTGGGCGGCCGCACCGGAGCGATTCTCGACCGCGAAGGAATCGATACGATCGGCGACCTCGCCCACGCGCCCCTCGCGCGCCTGACGAAGCTCCTTGGAGTCGCCTCCGCCCATCACCTGCACGACCTCGCGTGGGGCATCGATCCGCGCCCGGTGGCCCCCGCGCGCGCCGAAAAATCTGTTGGCATGGAACGCACCTTCGAGGAGGACGTGCGCTCGCGGGCGCAGATCGAGGAATTCATCCTGGCGGCCTCACACGATTGCGCGCGGCGGCTGCGCGCGGGTGGGGTCGTCGGGTGGACTATTGGGATCAAGATGCGTGGCGCCGACTTTCATACGATCACGCGCAGTGTGAGCCTTGTAGCTCCCACGGACACGGGGCGAGATATCGCGAGGGCCGCGCGTGAGCTCTTTGCGCGCGAGGACCTGCCAATTGGTGGGGTGCGCCTGTTTGGTGTGCGCGTCGAGGGGCTGCAGGCACGCTCCGGGGGAGTGGCCGTCACTCTGGATCGTGACGAGCGCCCGGCTGCTTCGGAACGGGCGATGGATCAGATTCGCACGAAGTTTGGCGCGGGCGCGCTCGCTCCGGCCACCCTGCTCGGTAAGAAAACACCCGAGAGGCGGTCCTTCGGCGCGGATGACCGGCAGGCGTCCTCCACTGAGGTTTCCTCTGACCGACGAAGCACGGGCACGGATGGGCCAGGTGTGGGTGTTGGCGAGCCGCAGCAGGGGACCCTCCTGTAAGGCCAGTTAGTCTCTGGCATCGTGGACGCGCTAAGCTGTCGGTAACACCCATGTGAAAGGGGCGCCCAATGGCTCTCACCGAGTATGAGAAGAAGATCCTTGAGCAGATGGAAGCATCTCTGCGCGAGGAAGACCCGGCGTTGGCCTCGCAGATGTCTGCCCCTGTCTCTGACGAACCTGAATCCGAGGCGCCTGCGGCACCTCGTGGTCCGCGCCGCATCGCGCTCGGCCTGACGGGCGCCGTCCTGGGCATGATCGTTCTGGTTGCCGCTGTCTCTCTGGGCTACTCCGTGCTGTCGATCCTCCTGGGGGTCGCCGGTTTTGCTCTGACCGTCGCCGGTGTGCTCTATGCGCTGTCGCGGCCCGGGGGCAGGGCGAGTGCCACCGAGAAGTCCGCCTCCGACAAGAAGAACGAGAGCGGTGGTTGGGATTCCTTCATCCAGGATCAGGAACGACGCTGGGATAATCGCAAGGACAACGACTGACGTCGTACGCACACAGCTGACGAAGTGGGGCGCGCCGGGAGACCGGGGCGCCCCACTTTGATATGTCGCATGTGATTGTGGCGAATACGGGCTGAGACGTTCCATCGGATCCACCTGAGATTCCCTGCTCTGTGGTGTTGTGTGAGTCGCTCGGTGTTCCTCCACCTTGCTCCCCACCTTGCTCCCCGGGGTTTCCCACCCTGCTCCCCACCTTGCTCCCCGGGGTTCCCCACCGCGCTCCCCACTGTCCTCCCTGAGAGGGGGGCGCTGTTCTCTGAGTGCGCCCAAACCTCGTGAAAACATTGTGATTGCAATGAAAATGCGCTCCTTCATCCGATGATGCGGCCAGTGGTGAGAGGTGTTGTCGTGGGCGTGACGCACCGAATGTGTCCAAGATTTCCCCCACTTTTCTCCACCTGAATTTTTCCCTGAAACCAAGCTGTTTCTGGACTATGTTTTTCACGCCACGCCGTAAGTTTTTGTGTAAACATGGGGTGTGGTGGGTTAAAGTGGGGGAAAGTTCCGAACAGGGGAGGGCGGTGACATGTTCCTCGGTACGTACGAGCCCAAGCTCGACGACAAGGGTCGTATGTTCCTGCCTGCGCGCTTTCGCGAGGACATGGAGGGTGGAATCGTCCTCACTCGCGGCCAAGAGCACTGCATCTATGCATTCCCTGCCGCGGAATTCGAGAACATGACCGCGGAACTGCGCCGCGCGCCCCTGTCGTCCAAGCAGGCGCGTGACTGGATCCGCGTGATGCTCTCGGGAGCCTATAAGGAGATTCCGGACAAGCAGGGGCGTATTAGCGTCCCCGCGGACCTGCGTGCGTATGCGGGTCTGGATCGAGAACTCGCCGTCATTGGCGCGGGATCGCGAGCCGAAATCTGGAACGCCTCGGCTTGGCGCGACTACCTCGCGGTTCAGGAAGAGGTCTTCTCCAATACAGCGGAAGAGATCATTCCGGGAATGTTCTGACCCGTGTTCTCAGGTCTCCGCCCGCTGTTCCGACATCACTTCCCCGATGGCGGAGCACGGTGGGGGACCTGGGTGCACGGATCGCAAGAGACGTAAAGGAGGCGCGGCATGCGCGATGCATCGGACTCGGTGCGCGATTTGTCGCGCCCCGCGAGCGAACGCCACGTTCCCGTACTCCTCACGGAGTGCCTCGACATGCTGGCCCCCGCGATTGATCGTCCCGGCGCTGTCCTCGTGGATGGAACCCTGGGGATGGGTGGACACACCGAGGGTGCGCTCGAGCGCTTCGAGAACCTGACGGTCATCGGCATCGACCGCGACCCTCAGGCGATCGCCCTCGCCTCTGAGCGCCTTGAGCGTTTTGGGACGCGTTTCCGCGCGGTCCATACCACCTACGACAACATCGATGAGGCGGTCGAGGACCAGCTCGGTCAGGGTGCGCGCGTGGACGGCATCCTCATGGACCTGGGTGTGTCCTCCTTGCAGCTCGACGAGGCCGAGCGTGGCTTCGCGTACTCGAAGGATGCGCCCCTGGATATGCGGATGGATTCAACCACCGGTCCCAGTGCAGCCGATCTGCTGGCCACGGCCTCGGAAGGTGAACTGATCCGAATCCTGCGCACCTACGGCGAAGAGAAATTTGCGCCGCGTATCGCTCGGCTCATCATCCGTCGCCGCGATACTGCGCCGATCACGCGTACCGGGGAGCTCGTGGACATTATCCGCGAGGCGATCCCCGCCCCCGCGCGGCGCACCGGCGGTAACCCTGCCAAGCGCACCTTCCAGGCGCTGCGCGTCGCCGTCAACGACGAGCTGACCATCCTCGAACGGGCGCTTCCCAGGGCCCTTGGAAGCCTTCGAGTGGGTGGACGCCTGGTCGTGGAGTCCTACCAGAGTCTCGAGGACCGGATAGTCAAGGATGTTCTGCGTCGCGGGTCGACCAGTAGCGCTCCTCCCGGACTGCCGATCATCCCCGAGGAGATGGCTCCCAGCCTGCGCCTGCTGACGAAGGGCGCAAACAAGGCCGATCAGGCCGAACAAGACCACAACCCCCGATCCGCATCCGTGCGACTGCGCGGTGCGGAACTCATCCGCGAATGGAAGGACCTCTCATGAGTGCAGCAACTGCGAAGGCACGTCCTGCAGCGCGTCCCGAGCTGCGCCGCGAAGAGGCCCACGAGCTGCGCATCGTCGAGGGAACCCGTCCTCGCCGTTCGGTCGCCGCGATCCTCATGCTCTTCGTGGCCGTCGCTGTGGCCTCCGTTGTCGTGTCGATGGTTCTCAATACGCGCATGGCTCAGACCTCGTTCGAGATTCGCGAGCAGCAGCTCGTCCTCAACGAGCTGGAGGCCCAGTCGTGGACGATGCGTGCGGAACTCGATCGCAAGGCCTCGCCGACGGAGCTCGAGAAGGCTGCGAAGGCAAACGGAATGGTGCCCGCGGGTAAGTCGGGCTTCATTACCCTCGAAACTGGTACCGTCGAGGCTGGGACTCCCGCGAAGTAACCCGGAAGGCGAGTACCAATGGATACCGTCATTACCCGTTCGCGATGGATCGTAGGCATCCTTGTTGGTGCCCTGTGTATCTGTGGCGTGCGTTTGGTTCAGCTGCAGATCATCGAGGGGCCGTCTCTGGCCGCTCAGGGCCAGCGCGTGCGTACCTCCTCGACGGAGGTCGCTGCTGCGCGCGGCACGATCACCGACGCGACGGGCGTCGTCCTGGCGAACTCAATCCAGACGTACGACATCGCCGTCAACCAGGTGAACATTCGTGCCTTCGTTCACCGCGACGATGACGGTAACGAGGTCGGTCGTGGTCCTGCGGAAGCGGCGCGCCTCCTGGCTCCGATCCTCGGCATGAACGAGGCGGAGCTTGGCGGCATGATGCTGGGTGACTCCACCTACGTGTACATCAAGCGCAACGTGGATGCGGTGTCCTATCGCGAGATCCGCAAGCTTGACATCTACGGCATTGAGTGGGAGTCCGTCTTCGAGCGCGAATACCCCAACGGCAACGTGGCAGCCCCCGTTATTGGGACGGTCAACGCCGAGGGGCAGGGCTCCTCCGGCATGGAGGCCCAGTTCGACGCGCTGCTCACGGGTACGCCCGGCGCACAGGCCTTCGAGATTGCGCCCAATGGTGCGGTGATGCCCGGCGGCAAGAAGACGACCGTCGAGCCGAAGAACGGTGGCAACGTGGAGCTCACGTTGCACGCTGACCTGCAGCATCAGGTCCAGGACCTGCTGGATGCGCGTGTCGCGAAGCACCAGGCCGACTGGGGTGCGGTCGTCATCGAGGACGTGGCAACGGGTCACGTGCTCGTGATGGCGGATTCGAACTCCAAGGAACCCGACAACGCTAACCCCCAGAAGGTGCACGCCGTTCAGGACACCTTTGAGCCCGGTTCCGTGGGCAAGCTCGTTACCGTGGGTGCAGCCCTCAACCAGGGCACGATCACGCCCACCAGTGTCTTCCAGGTGCCCTATGCCCTGGATCTGCCCGACGCGGGCGGTCCCATCACCGATTTCCATGAGCATGATGGCGAGACTCTGACGGCGACGGGCGTTCTTGCGGAGTCATCAAACACCGGCACCGTCTTGATCGGTCAGACGATGAGCGATGAGCAGCGCTACTCCATGATGCGCGCCTTTGGTTTCGGTCAGGAGACGGGTATTGAGCTGCCCGGCGAGTCCGCTGGCCTGATGCGCAGTTCGGATCAGTGGCAGGGGCGTGACCGCTACGTGACGATGTTCGGTCAGGCCTACGCGATCACCGCGATGCAGGAGGCATCCGCGATGGCGACGATCGCGAACGGGGGAGTGCGTATTGCCCCGCATATCGTGAAGTCGTGGACGAACGCGGATGGAACGGTCGAGGTTCCCGACACGAGCCAGCCGGTGCAGGTGATGGACGCAACGGCGGCCTCGCAGCTGCTCACCATGATGGAATCCGTCGTCGAAGATGACCTGGGCACCGCTGGTGCGGCCAAGGTTCCGGGATACCGGGTGGGTGTCAAGACCGGTACCGCTGAAACGATCATTGACGGCGCATCGGGCCTTGTGTCGACGACTGCAGGCATCATTCCCGCGGATGCTCCGCGTCTGGCGATCGCGGTCGTACTCTACAACCCGAGGGTGGCGTCGGTCTCATCCGATTCGTCGGCGCCGCTGTTTGGCGACATTGCGCGCACCGCCGTCGGCAACCTGGGTATCCCCGCCTCCACGTCGTCCGCTAACCTGTATCCGACGACGCCGTGAGTCTGAAGGAGTAGAACATGCAGACATCAGCACAGTGGATTGCTGAGGCAGTGTCGGGTCGCCTGGTCGGTCCCGATGTGCTCGTGACAGGCCCGGTGGTCACTGACTCGCGTGAGGCAGGCGAGGGATCGCTCTACGTCGCGCGCCGCGGCGAGGCCGCCGACGGGCACTCCTTCGTGTCGGGCGCCGTCGAGCGCGGTGCCGTTGCCGTCATCGTTGAGCATGAAGTCGACGAGGCCGTGGCTCAGATCGTCGTGCATGATTCGACCGAGGCGCTGGGAGCCCTGGCGCGGGCACACGTTGACAAGCTGCGCAGCGGGGGCGACCTCGACGTCATTGCGATGACGGGTTCGGTGGGCAAGACCACGACGAAGGACCTGCTGCTCCAGATCATGAGCGAGGACGGGCCGACGGTGGCCCCCAAGCTTTCCTTTAACAACGAGGTCGGCCTGCCGCTAACCGTTCTCCTGGCTGATGAAACGACGCGTCACCTCGTTCTCGAGATGGGCGCCTCGGGCCCCGGCCACATCACCTACCTGACGGACATCGTCGCCCCGGACGTGGCCATTGAGCTGTGCGTGGGACATGCCCACGTCGGCGGCTTCGGCGGGTTCGAGGGAGTTGCCGCAGCAAAGGCCGAACTCATCCGCGGCACTCGTCCGGGTGGTCCCGTCATTCTCAACACCGACGACCCGAACGTCGAGGCAATGGCACCTCTGGCAACCGGTGAGGTGATCCGCTTCTCCGCCTCGGGCGATCCTCGCGCCGACGTGCGCGCGCTCGACGTGCGCCTCGATCGTGCGGATCGTGCTTCTTTCACCCTCGTGGCCCCTCAGGGCCAAGCGCAGATCGACCTGAAGATCGTCGGACGGCACCACGTGGCGAACGCGCTGGCCGCCGCTGCCGGCGCGCTGACCCTCGGCGTCGGCCTGGAGACCGTGGCCGCAGTCCTGTCGAGCGCCCGTGCCCTGAGCCCCCACCGCATGGACGTGCACGAGCTCACCGTGGAGGGCACAGAGATCACTTTGATCGATGACTCCTACAACGCGAACCTCGACTCGATGCGCGCGGGCATCGCGGCGCTGGCCTCGATCGGCTCGGACGCTCGCAAGATTGCTGTTCTCGGAGAAATGCTGGAACTGGGTGAAGACTCCCAGCCGCTGCACGAGCAGGTGGGGTCGCTGATCGCCGATGCGGGTGTCGACACACTCATTGGCCTGGGCTCGGATGCCCACTACTATCTAGAGGGAGCACCAAGCGTGCCTCATCGTGAGGTCGCATCGGATCCCGAGCAGGCCGCGCGCCTGGTGATTGAACACGCCGTGGATGGCGCCGTCATCCTCGTCAAAGGCTCCTACGGGTCACATTCGTGGCAGGTCGCAGACATCCTGCGAGAGAAGGGAACGAACCGGTGATTGGACTTATCTCGGCGTTCATTATCGCCATGGCGCTGTCCGTGACGGGCACGCCGCTGCTCATCCGTTTTCTGGTGCTGCACCAATACGGTCAGTTCATTCGCCAGGACGGTCCGACCCAGCACCTGACCAAGCGTGGCACGCCCACGATGGGTGGCGTCGTCATCATTCTGGCGACCGTTGTCGCGTGGCTGATCGGCTCAGCGGTCGCCGGTGCGGGCCCGTCGTGGTCCGGCCTGCTGCTCGTGTTCCTGTTCGTGGGCTTGGGCGTCATCGGCCTGCTCGATGACGGCATCAAGATCATGCGTCAGCGTTCCCTCGGTCTGCACCCGTCGGGGAAGATCATCGGACAGGTTGCAGTGGCGTCGCTCTTTGCGCTGGGCACCCTGATCATGCCGAACGAATTCGGTGAGTACGCGGGTACGCTCGAGATTTCTTTCGCGCGTCCCACTGCCCTGACCCTGGGTTTTGCGGGCCTGGGTCTGGGCATCGTTCTGTACCTCATTTGGACCAACCTCATCGTGACGGCGTGGTCGAACGCGACGAACCTGACCGACGGCCTGGACGGCCTCGCGGCGGGTGTGTCCATCTTCGTGTTCGGGGCCTACACCTTCATCACCTACTTCCAGCGTATTCAGGCATGCACGCAGCTGGGCGCGAATCAGGCGAATTGCTACTCGACGCGCGACCCTCTCGACTTGGCGATTTTCTGTGCCGCGCTGATCGGTGCGTTGGCGGGCTTCCTGTGGTGGAACGCGTCGCCTGCGCAGATCTTCATGGGTGATACGGGCGCTCTCGCACTGGGTGGCGCGGTCGCCGGCCTGTCGATCCTCACTCAGACCCAGCTGCTCGCCATCATCGTCGGCGGTCTGTTCGTGGCTGTCGTGCTGTCGGATGTCATCCAGATCGGCGTCTTCAAAGCCACCGGAAAGCGCGTGTTCCGTATGGCTCCTCTGCATCACCACTTCGAGCTGCTGGGCTGGAAGGAAGTCACGATCGTGATTCGTTTCTGGCTGATTGCTGCGATCGTCGCGGTCGCCGGTGCGGGTATGTTCTACGCGGAGTGGGTGTCTCGTCGATGAGTCGTCTCGCTGCTGTTGTCGGTTGGGGCAAGTCTGGTCAGGGTGCGGCGGGAGCATTGCTTGCCCGCGACTGGCAGGTGCGTGCGTTTGACGCGCGCGGCGGGCAGTCACTCTTCTTTGACGACGTCGCCGGTGTTGAGGTCCACGCTGAGCAGGACCCGACCGCCCTCACGAGCGCGATCATCGAGGCCGGCCCCGACCTCGTCGTCGTGTCCCCGGGCGTGCCCGCGCACCATCCTGTGTTTGCTGCCTGCGAGCAGGCAGGAATCGACCTGTGGGGAGAGGTGGAACTCGCCTGGCGTCTGCAGGAGGAGGGCCCGCACGCGGGACGTCCCTGGCTGACGGTGACGGGCACGAACGGCAAGACCACGACCGTGGGTATGCTCGGTCAGATCCTGCGAAGCGCGGGCGTCAAGGTCGAAGAGGTCGGCAATATCGGAACTCCGATCACGCGGGCCATTGATTCCGATGCTGAGGTGTTCGCGGTTGAGCTGTCGAGCTTCCAGCTGCACACGGCACACACGGTATCGCCGCTGGCGTCGATCTGTCTGAACGTGGACGCGGATCACCTGGACTGGCATGGGAGCGTCGAGGCCTACGCAGCCGACAAGGCCCGCGTCTACGAGAACACGATCAAGGCGTGCATCTATCCCGCGTCCGATCGACGCGTCGAGGCCATGGTGGAGAACGCGGACGTCGTCGAGGGCGCGCGCGCCATCGGCCTGACGCTTGGCGCTCCCTCGGTGTCGCAGTTCGGCATCGTTGAGGGGCTCCTGGTCGACCGCGCATTCGTGGAGAACCGCGCGCGGCAGGCGGCTGCCCTCGCGCACGTGTCCGATCTGTCGGGGGCTTACGGGGCGCACCCGTCGGCTGCCGTGTTGTGCGATGCGCTGGCGGCTGCCGCGCTTGCCCGCGCGTACGGCGTCGAGCCCGAGGCCGTGGAAGAGGGGTTGCGCTCCTTCCGTCCGGCAGGCCACCGCCGCGCGATCATCGCCCGGGCGGCGGACCTGACGTGGGTGGACGACTCGAAGGCCACGAATGCGCACGCCGCACGCGCCTCGCTGGCGGGGCTGCCTCCTCGTAGCGCGATCTGGATTGTTGGCGGCGACGCGAAGGGCCAGGATTTCACGGAGCTCATCACGCAGGTCGAGCCGATCCTGCGCGGCGTCGTCGTTATCGGCGAGGACCGCTCCGCCCTGGTTCGCGCCCTGGCGGAAGGTGCCCCTCAGGTGCCCTTCGTTGAGGTTGACGGCCACGAGGACTGGATGTTCTCCGTCGTGAACGAGGCTGTGGCACTGTCTATGCCGGGCGATACCGTTGTGCTCGCACCCGCGTGTGCGTCGTGGGATCAGTTCGACAACTACGGTCAGCGCGGCGATGCCTTCGCTGACGCGGTGTCGCGCCTGGCTGCCCAGTGGGGGAGCGCCGGTGGCGACGAATAAGCGCGGGTGGCACATCCCAACGGTCACGTTGCCTCGAATCCGTTTCGGGTCTGGCCAGGAACGTCAAGAGGATCCGGTGACGACGTACTATCTCGTCGTCCTGCCGGCCATCGTGCTCTCGGTGTTCGGCCTCGTGATGGGTTTTTCTGCGCAAACGGTGACCTCGATCGCGCAGGGGGAGAACCCCTACACGGCGTATGCGCGCCCGCTGCTCATCATCGTCGTGTCCCTGCTGATCGCGATGATCGTCCAGTTGGTGCCCCAGCGCTGGTTCGTCTATCTCGCGCCGGTCATGTTTGTGGGGGCGCTCGGCTTCCAGACGCTGGTCCTGAGCCCGTTGGGCCGTTCCGAGGGCGGTAACGCGAACTGGGTGAAGGTCGGCCCAATCATGGCCCAGCCGTCGGAGTTCCTGAAGCTTGCGCTCATCGTCTTCTTGGCACTGATGGTCTCGAAGTCGGCGTCGAAGCGCTCGGATTTGCGCGCGATGGCGGTAGCGGTTGGCCTTCCCATCCTTATCGCCCTGGGTGCGGTCATGCTCGGCCGCGACATGGGCACGGCGATGGTCGTTGCGGTGGGCGCTCTTGGTGCCGTGTGGGTGGCCGGCCTGCCGAAGCGTTGGTTCGGCGGTCTCGTCATGCTCGCTGTGCCGACGATGGTGCTCCTCGTTCTGTCGAACCCCACTCGTATTCGTCGTATCCTCGCGATCCTGCCGGGCACGTCGAAAGGCCCGGATGAGTCGGCTCCCGAACAGATCGACCATTCGCTATGGGCGCTGGGCTCGGGTGGTCTGACTGGACTTGGCCCCGGGGCATCGCGAGAGAAGTGGAACTACCTGCAGGCGGCCCACACGGACTTCATCTTCGCGATTGTCGGCGAGGAATTTGGCCTGCTTGGCACCCTCGCTGTCCTTGTGTGCCTGGGCCTGCTGGTGTGGGGCATGATTCGCGTGGCCCGCGAGTCCTCGGATCTGTTTGTCGTCGTCGTGTCTTCGGGTGTCGCCTCGTGGATCGGCGTTCAGACGACCATTAACGTGCTGTCGGTGACGGGTCTGGGCCCTGTTATCGGCGTTCCGCTGCCGCTGGTGTCCTACGGCGGATCATCCTTCCTCTTTACGATCACTGCGATCGCGGTCGTGGCGTCGTTTGCGCGCGCCCGTGCAGGCATGCGGATGATCGGTCGGCCGGACGAGGCGTCGGCGGGGCGCGACCCCCGCGTGGCACCCCGTCGGCGCGCGGCTCGCTAAACTGGGGCTACGCACGCGTAAAGGAGACGCTTATGGTCAAGGTTGTGATGGCTGGCGGCGGGACCGCCGGCCACGTGAATCCTCTGCTCGCGACAGCAGCACAGCTGCGTGAGAGTGGTGCCGAGGTCGTGGTTCTGGGGACGTCGGCTGGTTTGGAGTCGGATCTGGTTCCGGCTGCCGGCTTCCCACTGGTGGAGATTCCTCGCGTGCCGTTGCCGCGCCGTCCTTCCCTCGCCTTCTTCACCCTGCCGTCGCGTTTCTCGGACGCCGTGAAGCGTTGCTCGCGTGCCCTGGAAGGGGCCGACGTCCTCGTTGGTTTCGGCGGCTACGTGTCAACGCCCGCGTACATCGCGGCCAAGCGCGCGGGTGTCCCGATCGTCATCCATGAGCAGAATGCTCGCCCGGGCCTGGCCAACAAGGTGGGAGCGCGCAATGCGGCGGTCGTCGCCCTCACCTTCCCATCGACCCCTCTGAGTGCGCGTAGCGGCAACACGGTCGTGACGGGCCTGCCTCTGCGTGCGGCAATTGCAGATCTGGCGAGCCGCCGCCAAGATGCGCAGGGGGCGGCGCAGGCGCGCCGGGAGGCTGCCGAGCGTCTGGGCGTGAACCCCGATGTGCCGACGCTGCTCGTCACGGGTGGTTCCCTAGGCGCACTGCACGTCAATGAGTCGATGACCGGGGCCGCCGATGCTCTTCCGGAGGGTGCCCAGGTCGTGCACTTGACGGGCCGGGGCAAGGATGAGCCTGTGCGCGCCGCCGTCGAGGCAGCGGGCCTGTCGGATCGTTGGCACGTCATTGATTACCTGACCACGATGGAGGACGCGCTGGCCGTTGCGGATCTCGTCGTGTGCCGTTCGGGTGCGGGAACCGTGGCCGAGATGGAGGCCCTGGGCCTGCCCTGCATCTACGTGCCGCTGCCGATCGGTAACGGCGAGCAGCGCCTGAATGCGTCGGACCACGTGGCCGCCGGTGGAGCGCAGCTCATCGACGATAAGGACTTCACGGCTGACTTCGTGCGCCGCAATGTATTCCCGCTGCTGGGCTCGACGCGTCTGGCGGACATGGCTGCCGCCTCGCAGTCCCTGGGCCGCGCGGGTGCGGCTCGCGCGTTGGCCGATCTGGCCCTGGAACAGGTGAAGGAGGGCGGCCATGAGTGAGCCGACGCTGCAGGATCGTTTTCATCTGATTGGTATCGGCGGTGCCGGCATGAGCGTTGTTGCCGAGCTGCTGGTATCGCGCGGTGCGACCGTGGAGGGCTCGGACCGCGAGGAATCCGCGGTTCTTGAACATCTGCGCTCCGTTGGTGTGCGCGCGTTCGTCGGGCACGAGGCCTCGCACGTGGACCCGGCCTCTGTGGTCGTTGTGTCGACCGCGATCCGCGAAGACAACCCGGAGTTGGAGATCGCGCGCGAGCGCGGCCAGCTGGTGATCCACCGTTCGCAGGCGCTCGCGCTGGCGGCGTCGGGCATGCGCTTTGTGGGCGTTGCTGGCGCGCACGGAAAGACGACGACGTCGGGCATGCTGGCGATCGCGCTGTCGGCGTGCGGCCTGGATCCGTCCGTCGCCGTGGGCGGCGTGCTGCCGCAGCTGGGAACGGGTGCTCACCTGGGTGCCGGCGACGTGTTCGTTGCCGAGGCCGACGAGTCCGATGGGTCGTTCCTGAATTACTCTCCGGCGATCGAGATCGTCACGAATGTGGAGCCCGATCACCTGGACCGATACCACTCGCGCGAGGAGTTCGAAGAGATCTTCGTCGAGTTCGCTCGTCGTTTGGTCCCCGGTGGCCTTCTGGTGACGTGTGCGGAGGATGAGGGCGCTGTGCGTCTGGCGGACTCTGCTCGCAGCGAAGGATTGCGCGTCGTGACGTACGGGCGTGCGGAGCGCGCGCTCCAGGCACCCGATGTTGTGATTTCCGATGTACGCGTCGAGGCTCACGGAGCCGGCGCGTCCCTGACGTGGGGGGAGCGCAGCGCGTCGCTGACGTTGAGAGTGCCCGGTGAACACAATGTTCTCAATGCGACTGCTGCGTGGGTGGCCGGTATTGAGTGCGGGCTCGAACCCCAGGTGATTGCCGATGGCTTGGGCGAGTTCACGGGCGCGGCCCGTCGCTTCGAGGCGCGTGGCCAGGTTGGTACGCGTCGCCTGTTTGATGACTACGCCCATCACCCGACAGAGGTCGAGGCTGCGATCCGCGAGGCGCAGGTCGTCTCCGGAGAGGGTGAGGTCACCGTCGTGTTCCAGCCGCACCTGTACTCGCGGACCCGTATCTTCGCCGAGCGCTTTGCGCAGGCCTTGTCGGGCGCGGACCACGTCGTCCTGGCGGGTATCTATGGTGCACGCGAGGATCCCGAACCCGGCGTGGACTCCACGCTGATCGCGTCGCGCATCGAGGGGGCGTCCTACATCGAGGACATGCACGAGGCCGCTCGCTTGGCCGCTTCGCTGACCCCCGAGGGTGGCCTGTGCCTGACGATGGGTGCGGGTTCCATCACTCACTGCGCGTCGGACGTGCTGGATGAGTGGAAGCGGATGGAGGCATGAGGCCGCCTTCCCCAAGGCGTCCGGGGGGCTCGCGCCCTCGTGACGAGCGTCCGTCTGATACGGGTGAGGCCGGCTCACCTTTCGACGAGATTATCGCTTCGACGCCCGAGCCCGAGGAAGTTGGGGAGGCAGAGAAAACGACCCGCCGTCCCGTCTCGCTGGTGGAGCGCCGCCGCGCGCGCTCGGTGGTTGACCGGCCACTGCCGGTTGCCGATGCTGCGTCCGTGCTGGGAGGCGAGGAAGCGGCGGACCTGGGCGATCGCCTGCGCGAGCGTCATCGTGCGCGTCGTATGCTCGTTGCGCGTCGTATTGCGCTCACACTTGTGACGCTCGCTCTAGCTGGCGGCGGTGCATGGGTTGCGTTCTTCTCGCCGATTTTTGCGTTCTCTTCGTCAGCGGTGATCGTCTCGGGTGAGGACGGCGCACTCGTGACCGCTGACTCCGTGCGCTCGTCGATTGCGTCTTTTGAGGGCGTGCCGTTGACGCGTCTGAGCACGTCTGCGGTTGCGCGCGCGGTCGAATCGAATGTTGCGGTGCGTTCGGCGACGGTCACTCGTCGGTGGCCGACGAGCCTGCGTATCTCCGTGACGATGCGTACGCCTATGGCTGTGGAGGCAGGCACCGGCGGCTATCAGCTGGTGGACGACCAGGGTGTGGCGTTCCAGCAGGTTGCCAGTGCGGGGGACTACCCGGTGGTCACGCTGCCAGAAGATCGCAGTGTCGGTGCCGCCGATATCGCCTCAGCACTGGGCGCGCTGGATGACAGTACGCGCTCGCAGGTGGCCACTGTGACGTCGACGGGCACGCAGGTGAGTTTCACGCTGCGTGGCGGTCAGACTGTCAAGTGGGGAACGAACGCGGATGCGCCTCAAAAGGCGAGAGTGCTCGCCACGTTGCTGGCGAATGTGAAGGCGACGACCTACGACGTGTCATCGCCGAATCACCCTGTGACCAGTTAAGCCTTCTTTGTTGTCCGCGTGTTGGCTTGAAGGATCGCTCGCGGACCCCTAACTTCTTTCCGACACGAAGCACGTTAAACATCAACCTTCAACTAAAGGTTGAGGGTCTGATGCAAGGGAGACATCCATGGCGACACCGCAAAACCACCTGGCAGTGATCAAGGTCGTCGGCGTCGGGGGCGGCGGAGTTAACGCCGTGAACCGAATGATCGAGGTCGGCCTCAAGGGCGTTGAGTTCATCGCGGTCAACACTGACGCGCAGGCTCTGCTCATGTCTGATGCCGAGACGAAGCTCGACATCGGCCGCGAACTGACGCACGGCCTGGGAGCCGGCGCGGATCCCGCGGTCGGGCGTAAGGCTGCCGAGGACCACATCGACGAAATCACCGCTGCGCTCGAGGGTGCGGACATGGTCTTCGTGACCGCCGGTGAGGGCGGTGGCACCGGTACTGGCGCTGCCCCCGTCGTCGCCAAGATCGCCCGCGACGCTGGCGCCCTGACGGTTGGCGTCGTCACGCGTCCCTTCTCCTTCGAGGGTAACCGCCGTGCAGCCCAGGCCGAGGGTGGCGTGACCACGCTGCGCGAAGAGGTCGATACCCTCATCGTGATCCCCAACGATCGTCTCCTGGAGATCTCCGACGCGAACATCTCCGTGCTCGATGCCTTCCGCGCTGCCGACCAGGTCCTCCTATCGGGTGTTCAGGGCATCACCGAGCTGATCACGACGCCGGGCCTCATCAACGTGGACTTCAACGATGTCAAGTCGGTCATGAAGGATGCCGGTTCGGCCCTCATGGGCATCGGTGCCGCGACCGGCGAGGATCGCGCGCTACGCGCTGTCGAGAGCGCGATTTCGTCTCCGCTGCTCGAAGCGTCGATCGACGGTGCGCACGGCGTGCTCATGTTCTTCCAGGGAGGCTCCGACCTCACCCTGCAGGAGGTCTTCGCTTCTTCGCAGCTTGTGCGTGAGGCCGCCCACCCCGAGGCCAACATCATCTTCGGTAACGTCATCGACGATGCCCTCGGAGACGAGATTCGTGTCACGGTCATCGCTGCCGGCTTCGACGACGCGACCGACGCTCAGCTGTCGCGTCCCACCGCTGCCCGCGTTGCGGCACCCGTCGCTCAGCAGCGTCCCGCTGCTCCCGAGGCGAAGGCTCCCGCTGCCGAGACCACTCGCATCAGCCAGGTGTCCACGCGTCGCCCGCTGCACCGCGCCGACGTGGCAGCGCCGGTTCGCGAGGCTGCTCCTGCCCCCGTCGAGGCGCCTGCGGCCGTGGAATACGAGGAGTCCGAGTCCGAGCACTCCTTCGAGGTTCCTCGCGTCTACCCTGAGGCCCCGGAGAAGGAAGAGCTGGATATTCCCCCCTTCCTGCGCTGATGACTGAACAGCTCTGGGCCGGTGCCCGGGTCCACCTTACTGAGGTGGACCCGGGCACCGGTGCGCTATGCGGCAATGTTGGCTTGCATGTGGGTGATGATCCATCCCTCGTTCGCGAGCGGCGTCAGTCGCTCGCGCAACGGCTGGGCCGCGACGTCGTCTGGATGGATCAAACTCACTCGACCCGGGTCGAGCTTCTTCGGGTGTGTGGTGATGAGCTCGTTAACGTGGATAGTGAGGCCGCGCTCGAGCATCCAGCGCCGGGGGAGTGGGGTCCCGTCGATGCCGATGGCGTCGTCATCGACGCTCGCGGTTGTCAGGGGGCTCCTGCCCTTGCCGTTCAAACAGCCGACTGTCTCCCCGTCGTCTTTTCTGCCGCTTCCGGTCAGATCGTCGCGGCCGTGCATGCGGGCAGGCGCGGCTTCCTCGGAGGAATCCTCGCTCGTGCGGTGGAGCGCATCCGCTCCCTCGCTGACGGTCCCATCGACGCTCTCATTGGCCCGGCAATCTGTGGGAGCTGCTACGAGGTGCCCGCAGGAATGGCCGAGGAGAGCGAGGCCCTCATGCCCGGCATTCGCACTCTGACGTCTTGGGGGACCTCCGCGCTTGACCTGCCTCATGCCGCAGCCTCCTCCCTTGAAGCCTTGGGGGTGGACGTCGATATCGATGCGCGATGCACCCGAGAAGACCCTTCTCTTTTCTCCTATCGCCGCGACTCCTCGTGCGGGCGTCAAGCGCTGATTATCGTTCCCGCCTGACCTCGGCTCCCGTCCGCGAGGGTCCCGTGAACGTGCCACGCTGTGCCACGGCCTCGTCGATGAATGCCCCGTGATGAGGGGCGCCAGCACCCCTACTCGCGACGCGCCGAGCGCCCTGCGAGGCGAGGCCGCTCGGTAACTGTAGCTTGTGGCTATGCATCGGCTGAAGGAGGAACAATGAGCGAGTCGTTCGGTGCACGCGCACGTAAGTTCATGGGCTGGTACTCACCCGAGGAGCCCATCGATGAATTCGAAGAATTCGATGAGGTGGAAGAGGTAGCACCCGTGGCCGACATTACTCCCGTGTCCCGCCCGACCCTGACGAGCATTCGCCGTGAGGAGCCGGCTGAGGACCTCACGCGCATCGTGACGATCCACCCCACCGCCTACTCCGATGCCGTGACGATCGGCGAGGCGTTCCGCGATGGCACGCCCGTCATCATCAACCTCACCGACATGGGTGAAGAGGAGGCGCGTCGCCTCGTCGACTTCGCCGCCGGTCTGACCTTCGGACTGCACGGCGTTATCGAGCGCGTCACCAACCGCGTGTTCCTCCTGTCCCCGGCTTCCGTCGAGGTCCAGGGCGACAACACGTCGGGCCGACGCGGCTCGCTGTATAACCAGGGCTGAGAATCTCTGTGATCATCCTCGGCTGGTTCGGGTGGGGGCTGAGCGTCCTCATCAACCTGTACATGATGGTGCTGTTCGCGCGCGTCATTCTGGACTGGGTTCAGTTTTTCGCGCGCGGATGGCGCCCGAGTGGGATTCTGCTCGTTCTTGCGAATGTTCTCTACGCGCTGACCGATCCTCCGATTCGTTGGATTGGGCGCTATGTTCCGCCGCTGCGCGTCGGTGGCGGCATGGCGATTGATGTCGGTTTCATGGTCTTGTTCCTGGTCCTCATCGTTACGCAGCGTTTGGCTAATGTTCTGTACTTCATGAGCCTGTAGTACCTAAATCTCGAGATGAGAGGCCCCACAAAAATGGACCTCTTCTCGTGATGGATGTTGCTAGTGTGACAATTTCAGTTATTATTTTCGTGACGTGATAGCGGGCGGCCTTCCCGGTCGTCCAGGCGTGCGGCTCCCGCGCGTCCAATCGAAACGACCGAGAGGCGAAGAAATGGCCCTGCTCACCACCGAGGATGTCCTCAACAAGAAGTTCCAGTACGTCAAGTTCCGCGAGGGATACGACCAGGACGAGGTTGATGAGTTCCTCGACGAGGTTGTCTCCACCATCTACTCCCTGCAGATGGAGAACCAGGATCTGAAGGAGAAGCTCGAAGCTGCGGAGCGTCGCATTGCCGAGCTGTCCAACTCCGACTACACCCCGGCCGAGACCCCCGCCCCCGTTGCGGCTCCGGTCGTCGAGACCCCGGCCCCCGCCCCGGCCATCACCGGCCCTCAGGACGCCGAGTCCGCCACCTCGATGCTGGCCCTTGCCCAGCGCGTCCACGACGAGTACGTGCGCGACGGCGAAGAGCAGTCCGCGAAGATCATCGCCGAGGCCAACGCCGAGCGCGAGGCGATCATCGCCGACGCTCAGAAGCAGAAGGATTCGCTGCTCTCCCAGCTCGACCAGGAGCGCGAGCTGCTCGAGAACAAGATCAACGGTCTGCGTACCTTCGAAGCCGAGTACCGCACGAACCTGCGCAGCCACCTCGAGACCCTCCTCAACGAGGTCGGCAACGGCGAGAACTGATCGCAATCGCTTTGACCGGCGGCGGTGCACTTCGCGGTGCGCCGCCGCCGCTCGTTTAAGATAGGGAACCATGGCTGACTCCTCCCACCCGACCCACTCCCGTTCGACGTGGATCTACGCGGGCCTCGTATTTGTGGCCGCGATTGTTACCGACCAGGCGTCGAAGATGTGGGCGCGCGTTGCCCTCGACGGGCAGGAGCCGCGCCCTCTGATCGGGGAGTGGCTTTCTTTGCGGCTCGTCCACAACTCGGGCGCCGCTTTTTCCTTTGCGGCTGGGAAGACCTGGATTCTCACGATTTTCACCGTCGTTATCATTGGCGTTCTCGTCGTGCTTGCTCGGCGCGTTCATCGTGCGTCGACCCTGCTGGCAATCGCGTTGCTGACGGGCGGTGCCGTCGGCAACCTCATTGATCGACTGACTGCCGAACCTGGCTTCGGCATCGGACACGTCACCGACTTCATCGCTTACGGCACCTGGTTCGTCGGCAACGTTGCGGACATTTGGATCGTTCTCGGGGCACCTTTGCTGGCCCTCGCGCTCTCCCGTGAGCCCTCGAAGGAGGATGCTCAGTGAGTTCGCGTATGCTTCCCGTCCCCGACGCCCTCGTGGGTGAGAGGGTCGACGCTGCTCTGGCCCGCATGCTCGGCCTGTCGCGCTCGCGCTGCGCGGAGCTGGCGGGGGAGGGACACGTCCTCATCAACGGCGTGAGCGCGGGAAAGTCTGATCGTCTCGGTGCTATGGACATTATCGAGGTGAGCATCCCCGAACCCGAGAACAAGCCGACGCCGGTCACCGATATGGCGATCCTGTACGACGACGAGGATATCGTCGTCGTCGACAAGCCGGTCGGCGTCGCCGCACACACCGGCCCCGGTTGGGAAGGCCCCACGGTCCTGGGCAACCTGGAGGCGGCCGGATATCGCATCACCAGCTACGGGCCCCCCGAGCGCCAGGGCATCGTGCACCGCCTCGACGTGGGCACATCCGGCGCGATGATGGTCGCCAAGTCTGAGCTCGCATACACGGTCATGAAGCGCGCGTTCAAGGAACGCACGATTGAGAAGGTGTACCACGCCGTCGTAGCCGGGCACCTCGACCCGGCCTCGGGCACGATCGATGCGCCTATCGGTCGTCACCCCTCGCGCGAATGGCGCATGGCCGTCATCGACGGTGGTAAGCGCGCTATCACCCACTACGACACGCTCGAGCTCATGGCGGGCGCCCAGCTCACCGAGGTACACCTCGAGACGGGACGCACTCACCAGATCCGCGTCCACATGGCTGCCGTCGGGCACCCGTGCGTGGGTGATACGTTCTACGGCGCCGACCCGACCCAGGCGGAGCGCCTGGGGCTCACCCGGCAGTGGCTGCACGCCGTTCGCCTCGGATTCGACCACCCTCGCACGGGGATGCCGATGAGCGTGTCCAGCCCGTATCCGGCTGATCTCGCGGATGCCCTCGAGGAGCTGCGCCACCCGCGCGACTGAAGCATCGTCGGTGGGGAGTCGGCTTTTCTCAGCCCCGGCCTCGGCCTCGGGCACGAGGTGTCCGCCGTGAGATGAACGACCGCTCCGCTCGGGGCGTTCACCGTGGGTGCGCGCGCCTCGGACAGTAGAATCGACGCATGGCTGATTCCTTCGTGCACCTTCACAACCACTCCGAGTATTCGATGCTCGACGGGGCGGCGAAGACGAAAGCGATGGCGGAGGAGGCCGCTCGCCTCGGGCAACCTGCGATTGGCCTGACGGATCACGGGTATCTTTTCGGCGCCTTCGACTTCTACACGAACTGCAAGAACGCGGGCGTCAAGCCGATCATCGGCCTTGAGGCGTACGTGACGCCGGGGACCTCGCGCTTTGATCGCCAGAAAGTCCTGTGGGGCGAGCCGTGGCAGCGCTCCGACGATGTGAGCGCCGGCGGCTCCTACAACCACCTGACCCTGGTCGCGTACAACACGACCGGCATGCACAACCTCTTCCGCCTGGGGTCCTACGCCTCGACGGACGGCCAGTTCGGCAAGTGGCCCCGCGCCGACAAGGAGCTGCTCAGCCAGTTCCACGAGGGTCTCATCGTGTTCACGGGCTGCCCCTCGGGCGCCGTGCAGACGCGTCTGCGCCTGGGGCAGTGGGACGAGGCCGTGGCTGAGGCCGCGGAGCTGCGCGACATTTTCGGCGCGGAGAACTTCTACGTCGAGGTCATGGACCACGGCATCGACATCGAGCGACGCACCCACCAGCAGGTCCTCGAGATCGCCAAGCTCATGAACGCACCCCTCGTGGCGACCAACGACGCGCACTACGTCAAGCGCGAGGACCGCAAGATCCAGGACGCACTCCTGTGCATCAACTCGGGCTCGCGCATCAACGACCCCGACCGATTCAAGTTTGACGGCGACGGCTACTACATCCGCTCCTCGGACGAGATGCGTGCGCTGTGGAGCGAGCTGCCCGGCGCCTGCGACTCGACCCTCGAGATCGCCGAGCGCTGCGACGTGCACTTCACGACCACGAAGGAGGGCGCCAACTACATGCCCGACTTCCCAGTGCCCGAGGGTGAAGACAAGACCTCGTGGTTCATCAAGGAAGTCGAGCGAGGCCTGCGCGACCGCTTCCCGAACGGTATTCCTGACGACGTGCGCAAGCAGGCCCAGTACGAGGAAGACGTCATCATCAAGATGGGTTTCCCCGGCTACTTCCTCACGGTCGCCGACTACATCAACTGGGCGAAGTCCCAGGGCATCCGCGTGGGACCGGGCCGTGGCTCGGGCGCGGGCTCGATGGTGGCCTACGCCCTGAAGATCACCGAGCTCAATCCCCTCGAGCACGGCCTGATTTTCGAGCGATTCCTCAACCCCGAACGAATCTCGATGCCCGACTTCGACGTCGACTTCGACGAACGCAGGCGCGACGAGGTCATCGCCTACGTTAAGCGCAAGTACGGCGAGGACCGCATCAGCCAGGTCGTCACCTACGGCACGATTAAGACCAAGCAGGCCCTGAAGGACTCCGCGCGCATCCTCGGCAAGGACTTCAAGGTCGGCGAGCAGCTCACCAAGGCGCTGCCCCCGGCGATCATGGGCAAGGACATCACGGTCCACGGCATCTTCGACGAGAAGGACAAGCGCTACGCCGAGGCCGCGGAGTTCCGTAAGTTCTACGAGGAGAACCCGGACACGCACGAGGTTGTCCAGTACGCGCTCGGCCTGGAGGGCCTGACGCGCCAGTGGGGCGTGCACGCGTGTGCGGTCATCATGAGCTCCCACACTCTCACCGACATCATCCCGGTCATGAAGCGCCCGCAGGACGGCGCGATCATCACGCAGTTCGACTACCCGACGTGCGAGACGCTGGGCCTGCTGAAGATGGACTTCCTGGGCCTGCGTAACCTGACCGTCGTGTCCGATGCCCTTGCGAACATCGCGCTCAACGGCAAGCCGGACCCGGATCTCGACCACCTGACCTTCGACGACAAGAAAACCTACGAGCTGCTGGGACGAGGCGACACCCTCGGCGTCTTCCAGCTGGATGGTGGCGGTATGCGCGACCTCCTCAAGCTCATGAAGCCCGACAACTTCGAAGACATCTCGGCCGTCGGCGCCCTGTACCGTCCCGGCCCGATGGGTGCGAACTCCCACACGAACTACGCGCTGCGTAAGAACGGGCGCCAGGAGATCACGCCCATCCACCCGGAGCTGGCGGAGCCGCTCGAGGACATTCTGGGTACGACATTCGGCCTGATCGTGTATCAGGAGCAGGTCATGCAGATCGCCCAGAAGCTGGCGGGCTACTCGCTGGGCCAGGCAGACATTCTGCGTAAGGCCATGGGTAAGAAGAAGAAGGAGGTCCTGGACCAGCAGTTCAAGGGCTTCCGCCAGGGCATGGTCGATAACGGCTACTCCGAGGAGTCGATCAAGGCGCTGTGGGACGTCGTCGTTCCCTTCTCCGCCTATGCCTTCAACAAGGCCCACTCGGCCGCATATGGCCTCGTCTCCTACTGGACGGCCTTCCTCAAGGCGAACTTCCCGACGGAGTACATGGCCGCCCTGCTGACCTCGACGAAGGACAACAAGGATCGTCGAGCCCTGTACCTGGCGGAGTGCCGTCACATGGACATCACGGTCCTGCCTCCGGACGTGAACGCGTCGATGGGTAACTTTGCGCCTGACGGCGAGGCGATCCGCTTCGGCCTGAACGCCATCCAGAACGTGGGCGGCCCGGTCGTCGATGCGATTGTGGAAACCCGCGCTGAGAAGGGGCGGTTCGCCTCGTTCCAGGACTTCCTGGACAAGGTGCCTCAGGTGGTGTGCAACAAGCGCACGATCCAGTCCCTCATCCGCGCCGGCGCTTTCGACTCGATGGGGCACACGCGCCGTGCCCTCCTCGCGCGCTGCGACGAGGCCGTGGACGCGATCATCGACGTTAAGCGCAACGAGGCGATCGGACAGTTCGACCTGTTCGGCGCTCTGGGGGAGGATGAGGACACGGGCTCGGGTCTGACGATCGACATCCCGGACCTCCCCGAGTTTGATCGCAAGACGAAGCTGGCGGCCGAGCGCGAGATGCTGGGCCTGTACGTCTCCGACCACCCGCTGCGCGGCGTGGAGGCAGCGCTGGCTCGCCACCAAGACTACGAGATCGCCCAGGTCGTCGGCTCCGACGGGGCGATGGCGGACCGCGTCGTGAAGATCGCGGGCCTTATTTCGGGCGTGACGACGAAGGTGACGAAGCAGGGTAACGCGTGGGCGATCGCGACCATCGAGGACCTGTCGGGCTCGGTGGACGTGCTCTTCTTCCCGCGCTCCTACGAGTCGATTCAGACCTACCTCGCGCAGGACATCATCGTCCAGATTGAGGGCAAGGTGAACGTGCGCGAAGAGGGCATGACCATCTACGGCCAGTCGATGACGCTCCTGGATCTGTCAGGTGGGGCGGACCTGCCCCTCGACCTGCGCCTGCCGGCCGCGCGTTGCACGCCCGAGCTTCTCACCGACCTGCGCGGTGTCCTCGAGTCCTACCCGGGCGGTTCCCCGGTGCGCCTGCACCTGACGGAGCCTGGGCGTACGACGGTCGTCGAGCTGGATCCCAAGCTGCGCGTCGAACAGACGAGCGCCTTCTTCAGCCACATCAAGGCAGTCGTCGGCGCGGGTGGGGTCGTGACCTCGTCCTAATATGATGCGAGCCGGGCCCCGATGGGACTCGGCTCGCGTCGTCGACGGGCGTGCTCAGGAGGCGGATCCGACGATAGCGGAGGCCTTTCCCCAGGGGGCGTCGACCTCGACGAGGTCGCCGGTACTCAGGTGATGGCCGCGGCGTGTCTCCACCTCGCCGTTGACAGTCACGTCGCCGGCCTGGATGAGTTCGCGGGCCTGTGCGCCGTCCTCCGCGAGGGAGGCGAGCTTGACGAATTGGCCGAGCTTGATCTCCCCGCGCACGGGGATCGTCGGTGTGCTCATGGTGAATCCTTTCGCTGGTGGAGAGCGCATCACGCGCGAGGGCGTGGATGGACAGTATCCTTGGGTAGAGACACACAGTATAAGGAGGAGCGGTGAGCGCTCACAACGACGATATCGATGCGGAGTTCCAGTCGCTGGTTGCATCGCTGGGATCGACGCCTGCCGCGGGCGATTCTCTGCCGTCCCTCGATCCGGACGACACTCCCGTTGACGAGTCCCTGCACCTGGAGGGTGGTCGCCTGTCGGTTGCCCTCGTGCTCGCCCCGATTTCCTACCCGGAAGCGCTGCACTCGCTGCTCGCTTTGACGGGTGTGCGTGAGTCGATCGTGCGTCTCAAGCCGTGGACCGCCGTGTGGCTGCGCGTCGAGACGACGCCGACCGACGAGGAGGAGCTCGACGCTCTGCTGACCGGCCAGCGTCCGATGCCCGACGCGGTGGATCGCGTGGCCCGGGCCGTCTCGAACCTGTCGAAGTACGGGGCGGTCGCGCTCATGAGCTGGCTCGTCGAGGGGGACGGCGTGGAGCCGGGCGTCTCGGGTCGTATCTCCGCCCAGCGCTACGTGAGCGGTGAGCCCGAGGAGACGATTCCCGCGGGCCTCCTGCTGGGTGCGATGCCCGCGGCGACGGAGGACCTCCTGCTGGGTCGTACGACCCCCGCCGACTATAAGGATTCCGTGGCTGCCGACGGCAGCTGCCAGGGCGGTGGCCCCTTCGGTTGGCTGCGACGCAAGCAATCATGACGATCCTCGAACTGCTGCCCGCGATCGACGTGACGGATGGTCAGGCCGTGCGCCTGTCCTCCGGATCGATTGACGAGGGCTCCTGGGGGAGCCCGATTGATGTCGCTCGTTCGTTTAACGAGGCCGGGGCCCGCTGGGTGCACCTCGTGGACCTGGATCTAGCGTTCGGTCGCGGCGAAAACTCTGAGCTGCTCGCCCGGGTGATCCGTGAGGTTCCCGTGCGCGTCGAGCTGTCGGGAGGCATCACGAGCCGAGCGGCCATCGAGGCCGGGCTGGCGATGGGCCCCGAGCGCGTCAACATTGCGACGCAGGCTCTGGGCGATATCGACGCCGTGTGCGAGGCCGTCGACGCTTTTGGTGAGCGCGTCGCCGTGTGCCTGGACGTGCGCGACGATCGCCTGGCCGCGCGTGGCGGGAGTAGCGAGGGCGGCAACGTCTGGGAAGCCCTGGGCGTCCTGAATGAGGCGGGTGTGGCCCGCCTCGTCGTCACAGACGTGACTCGTGACGGTCAGATGAATGGTTCCAATCGAGACCTGCTGGCCCGCGTCGCGGACCAGACCCCCGCACGTATCATCGCCTCGGGTGGGGTCAACTCCCTGGCCGACATCGAAGCCCTGCGTGCCCTCGGCATCGAGGGCGCGATCGTCGGAAAGGCCCTGTACCAGGGCGCATTCACTCTGGCCGATGCGCTGGACGTTGCCGGATACGAGGAACTCTCATGACTCACACGCCACCTTCTCTCACCGAGGAACAGAAGAACCGACTGGCGCAGCGCCTGTCGATGATGAGCCACGACCGTGCAGACGTGGGGCAGGGGCTTCCTCGGACCGCCCGGGCGCTCGCGCTGGGGCAGGGGAGCGACGCGGGGGCGGCCAGGCTTGAGGCGCTCGTCGATGCTCTCGTCTTTGAACGCGTGATCGTTCCCATCGACGTCGAACCAGACCCGCGCGTGACGGGCGTTCACGCCGGCGAAAACGGTCATAATCCGATCGACTTCGTGCGCGCGCAGACCCCCGCGGGGGAGGCGCTCGCGATCTACTCGTCGGCGCAGGCACTGTCCGCTCACCGCCCCGGTGACCGTCCGATGGCCCTGGACTTCCGCACGATCGGGCTGACCGCCCTCGTCGAGACGGGTGGGCGCATTGTCGTCAACCCGGGTACCGACGCGGTGCTACTGCCGCGTCCCGCCGTGGCCGCGCTCGCGCAGGGGGATGAGTGGTTGCCTGCCTGGCGCGACGAGGCTCTGCGTGAGCTCCTGCTCGCCGAGGCCTCCGCGGCGTGCCCGGCCATCGCCGACGTTGAGATCGCCTACGCGGGCGACGGACTCACGCGCGTGCTCGTGTCCGTGGATCGCACGTCTTTCGCGCAGGGGGCCGATGCCTCGTCAATGAAAGAAAGCCTGTCGGCCGCCCTGAACGCCCTGGGGTCGAACCCGCGCCTCATCGCTGCGGCCGACCGGGTCGAGATCGCGCCCGTGCTGCGCTGAATCGGCATCGAGTAGTCCCAGCACAGCGTGAGGCGTGCAATGATTGCTGATCTGGCGCTCTTGTGCTGTTTCTGGTAGAGTACATATGACCGTCTGGGCGAAAGCCCGGAACGCAAGCGGAGAGATCCCACCTGGATACCCGCCTCTCGACAGAGAGGATGCCGCCCGCAAGGGCGTTGCGCAGGGGATCGGGTACGACGGTCAACACCCGTGTGTGTTGACCCTATGGAAGCCTCCGTGCGCGTCGCGTAACGGAGGCTTTTCGTTACACGCATAAGGATTCTGTGGAAGGAGCCGCTCATCAGCGAGACTCGCATCAATGAGCGTATTCGAGTCCCCGAGGTTCGCCTCGTGGGACCCGGAGGTGAACAGGTCGGCGTCGTCCGAGTTGAGGACGCGCTGCGTCTGGCCGAAGAGGCCGGGCTCGACCTGGTTGAGGTTGCGCCGAACGCCAAGCCGCCCGTCGCAAAGCTCATGGATTACGGCAAGTACAAGTACGAAGCCGCCCAGAAGGCCCGCGATGCTCGCCGCAACCAGGCGAACACGCAGCTGAAGGAAATCCGCTTCCGACTGAAGATCGACGATCACGACTTCGGCGTCAAGAAGGGCCATGTTGAGCGCTTCCTGTCCGCCGGCGACAAGGTCAAGGTCATGATCATGTTCCGCGGTCGAGAGCAGTCTCGCCCCGAGGCTGGCGTTCGCCTCCTGCAGCGCCTCGCCGAGGAGATTGGTGACCTTGCCACCGTCGAATCGATGCCCCGTCAGGACGGGCGCAACATGACGATGGTGCTGGCCCCCACCAAGCGCAAGGCTGACGCCCTGACTGAGCAGCGCAAGCGCCGCGAGGCCGAGCGCGCTGAGCGCCGGGGCAAGCGCGCGGAGCGCGCCAGCAAGGACCAGGCCCGAGTGGCAGCCGACAAGGCTGACGAACAGGACTGACGGCGATACCCATCGCCTCACAACGAAGGAATAGAAATGCCGAAGAACAAGACTCATTCCGGTGCTAAGAAGCGCTTCCGCACGACCGGCTCGGGCAAGATCATGCGCGAGCAGGCCGGCGCCCGCCACCTGCTGGAGCACAAGTCCAGCCGTAAGACCCGCCGTCTGGCGACCGACCAGGTCCTGGAGACCGCTGACGTCAAGCGCGTCAAGCGCATGCTGGGCATCTGAGCTCGAGTAAGAGGAGAACAGTAGAAAATGGCACGTGTTAAGCGTTCTGTCAACGCCAAGAAGAAGCGTCGTACCGTACTCGAGCAGGCCTCCGGCTACCGCGGCCAGCGCTCGCGCATGTACCGCAAGGCCAAGGAGCAGGTCACTCACTCCTTCGTCTACTCCTACCGCGACCGCAAGGCCAAGAAGGGCGACTTCCGTCGTCTGTGGATCCAGCGCATCAACGCTGCCTCCCGCGCCCAGGGCCTGACCTACAACCGCCTCATCCAGGGCCTGAACCTGGCTGGCGTCGAGGTCGACCGCCGCATGCTGGCCGAGCTGGCTGTCAACGACATCAACGCGTTCAACGCCCTGGTGAAGGTCGCCAAGGACGCGCTGCCCGCCGACATCAACGCCCCCAAGGCCTGATAGGTGAGCCTTTTCGCCGAGCGCCTGACCGTTCTCGATAATCCCCGCGCCGATCGCGTGCGTAGGGTATCGGGTCTGGTCGGGCGCTCGGCGCGTTCACGCTCGGGCCTCATGCTTGTCGAGGGCCCTCAGGCAGTGCGCGAACTAGCCCTCCACCGACCGGATGCGGTGCGTGACGTGTACGTGCGCGAGGACGCGTGGGACACCCACGCGGATGTCGTGGAAGCCGCCCGGCGCGCGACGCGCTGGGTGCACCCGGTGACCGCTGAGGTCTCGGCGGCCCTGTCGGGGGACTCGCAGGGCATCTGCGCAGTCGCATCTCTGGATGCGCTGTCGCGCGAACTGCCTGAGCCGAGCGTTGGTGAGACGATCGTCGTGCTCGCTCAGGGGCGCGACCCCGGCAACGTCGGCACGATCATTCGCACGGCTGACGCATTCGGTGCGGTCGGTGTCGTGGCCGTCGCGGGCACGGTGGACGCCGCGAGCCCGAAGGTTGTGCGCTCGAGCGCCGGCTCGGTCTTCCACATTCCCGTGTGCGTGGTCCCGTCTTTCGCGGATGCACGTGCACTCATTCACGGTCGCAGCGCGGCCCTGCTGGGCACCAGCGGTGGTGCCGGTTCGCTCAGCCTGTCCGACCTCCTCGTGCAGGGAGTGTCGGCGCGCTCGCGTCTGTCCCAGTCGCACGCGTGGGTGTTCGGCAACGAGGCACGTGGCCTCTCGGGCGACGAGATGCGCCTGTGCGACGCCCTCGTGTCCATTCCCATGACGGGGGACGCGGAGTCCCTCAACGTGGCCAGCGCGGCCGCGACCTGCCTCTTTGCCTCCCAGACTGTGCGAGGCGTCGAGAACTGAGGCGGCTTTGCGGCGCGCAGCTGCGCCCGCGACTAGTCTGGTTCCTATGAAGTTAGCTGAGCTATCCGAGGCACAGTTGGTGTCTCATTTCCGCGAGTCTTTCCCGCGCGGCGAGCGCACGATGATCGGCATCGGTGACGACTGCGCCCAGGTTGCGGCTCCCGAAGGATCATTCATTGTGACGACGGACGTCATGGTGGAGGATCAGCATTTCCACCTGTCGTGGTCGACCGGTTACGAGGTCGGCGCGCGCGTTGCCGCTCAGAACCTCGCGGATATCGATGCGATGGGCGGACGCCCCTCGGCCCTCGTCGCCTCGGTGGTGGCTCCGCGTGACATGGACGCGGACGTTTTCCTGGACGTTGTTCGAGGCCTGGGGGACCGCGCGCGCGAGGTCGGAGCCGGTGTGGTGGGCGGAGACCTGAGTGCGGGGGAGAAGCTCGTCATTTCGATCACGGCCTTCGGCTATTGCCCGGGCCCGGTGGTACGCCGTGATGGCGCGCGCCCCGGAGATGTCGTCGCGGTCAGCGGCACCCTTGGATACTCCTACGCGGGCCTCGATCTCCTGGAGGGTGGGCACGTCGATCCGTCAGCGCGAGGGGAAGCGCAGCTGGGCGATCTGGCGCCCTTCATTGAGACGTACCGTGCGCCGAGGCCTCCGCTGGGCTCTGGCGTGGCCGCCGCGGCTGCGGGCGCTCGCGCCATGATGGACCTGTCGGATGGACCAGCGACGGACGCAGCGCGCATCGCTCAGGCCTCGGGCGTCGTCATTGAGTTTGATCGTGACGCCATCGAGGCGGAGGCATCCCACCTGGCTCCCGCAGCCCGCGTCTGCGCGGTCGATCCCGTGCGGTGGGTCCTGCAAGGGGGAGAGGAACATGGCATGATCGCCGTTTTCCCGCCGGATGCGCAGCTGCCCGATGGTTTCCGCGTTGTCGGCGCGGTGCGAGCATGCCGGGCTGAGGAAGAACCTCAGGCGATGATGGATGGGGCGGTCCTGCGCGGGGCATGGGATCATTTCTCTGCCGATTCCGTAGACTAGTGTGATGTGGGCCGCGAGGAACGCGTCCTCGCTGTTGGATGACATGAATGGCATCGGTGCCAGAGAGGAATAGTGTGAGGATGAATCGAGCGACGGAAGGCTCCCAGGCCTCGTCCCGTCCGATGTCGCGCGTGGCACGCAAGCTCGCGGAGTCGTCGGAGGAGATTCCGGCGACCGCCGGCCTGTCCCTACCCGCGCTGCAGGGCGATGCATGCGTGCCGCCGACGAAGGCGTTGCCCGTCGTTGATCCGAACGACGACGCAGTTGACTGAGACCTCGTAGCGGAGCATTGGGAAAGAGGGCACGATGAGCGCGATGCATGTGGGCGAACCGGGGCAGCCTGTCGGAGGATGGTCCTCGGCGCCGCCTCCTGTCGTCTCTCAGAAACAGCGCAAGGCTGATACCAAGGTGCGAGTCATCCTCGTGGTTATCTGCGGCCTATTCGTGTTCGGCGTGTTCTATCTGATGGATGTGCCGCGTACAAATCCCGAAGACACCGTGCGGCAGTACTTGACCTACCTGTCCGAGGGCGATGCAGAGTCGGCGCGGGCCATGTTGACAAGGCCGCTCGTGGACGAGGAGCTCCCGCTCGTGACGAACGAGGTGCTGGGCGCAGCTGAGTCTCGTATCGTCGTCGAATCGGTCGAAAGCCTGACCAGTAAGTGGCGCGCGGGTTCTCGTGCGACGGTGCGTGCGACGATGAGCTTGAATGGCGAGCGTTTCACTCACGATTTCACCGTCTATCACCATAAGCCGACGAAGGATCGGCCGACGGAATGGTATCTGTTCGATGACCTTCTGGTGACCATCCACATCTCCGGTGACCAGGTGCCGGGCGTGAGCGTGATAGGCAGCGGTGCCGACGCCATTCCCCTCACAAGTGGATCCAGGGAATTGAGGATCTTCCCCGGTGTCTACACCTTCACGGCGGAAGGCCTGGCGCAAGGAGATCGGGCGGCGCCTCAGCAAGCGGTCATCATGGATGGCACGGGTACTTCCCCGGCTGAGAATACCTCGGTGCACTTCACTGTCAACAAGAAATAGGCACTCCGAACGCCTCAGAGGCCTTGCTTATTGTGGAGTGGGGCACGATGGCGTACGCTACCCCTACGAAGTAGTTACCGAGGATGTAGGGGCTTCTCAATGCGGAGGAAGAAAGCGGTACCGCAGTTCGGTGTTCCCGGAGCCGTGCCCAACAGTGGATCCAACCTTGGGTCCGCCGGAATGTTGTTTGCAGCGTATCGGGGAATGGAGCCCAAGCGCCGCAAGAAGGCGAACACATTTGTCGGAATCGTTGCTCTCTTCGCCCTCAGCTTCGCTCTCATGCCGGTTGCGTGGGTGATCGAGCGCGTCGAAGGAACCCCCGATGGTGAGGTGCGTCGGTATCTCAGCTTCCTGGCCGAGGGGGATGCGGCGGGCGCGCTGGCGATGGTCGACCCGGGCATCCCGAACGAACAGCGTCTGTTTTTGACGAACGAGGTACTAACGGCCGCCTCATCTCGGATTGTCGTCGAATCGGTCAGTGAGCCGACCTATGGCGATGGAGGCATCGACACGAAGGAAGTGACGGCAACGCTGCGCCTCAATGGCGACCGTTTTACTCATACATTCTCGCTGGAGCGACGGCACAAGGAAAAAGGTGACTCGTCTGTCTGGAAGATACGTGATGGCTTGTTCGTCAAGGTTCCCGTCTCTGGTCTGCGCGTTCCTTCCTTTAGCGTCGGTGGCGTGTCAGCAAACGCCGGTTCTTCCGACTCTTCTCCGGTCGAATATCTGTTCTTTCCGGGCGTCTACACCTTCCAGCCGGAAGGCCTTGGACCGTATGTGAATGCTCAAGCAACTCAGGTGGTTGTGGAGAACGGATCACATGCCTCGTCTTATGAGACGACATCCGTGTCTTTCAACGGGCAACTGGCGAGTTCTTTGCGGGGCGATGTCCTTCGCGTTGCGCACAAGAACCTACAGGACTGCGCGACACTCGGGACAAACATGCGTCCCTCCTGCCCAGTTGAGCTGCGGTCCTCAGCGGTGACGGGGATTGAGCTGCTGAGCTCACCGCAGACGCTGACTAGCGCCAGTGATGATGGAACATACGAGCTTGAAGACGCCGTCTTCCGTTATCAGGACGGCTCGGTGCACGACCTGACGGTCCGCGTACAGGCAACGGTCATCATGAATGCGGACGGTATTCCGGAGGTTGATATCGACGGGAAACCGAACATCACCGTGACGATGCAGAAGCGCTGAATCCGCCGCGAAACCTCCTTGTGCAGGCGGGGGAACCTTGGTGGGGCGTCGCTTTCTCATGGTGGGATGACACGCGTGCGTTTTCCATGCGTTCGTGCATCAATTATTCAGTTGATGAAATAAATACCGTATGAGAAAATTTAGCGGCTCCGATGCGCCATTGGGCGAGTATTCGACCGTGTCGGGGGCATTCCATCTGTGCGGAAGAGAGTGGGGGACGAGCAATGTCTCAGCGGCAGTACGACTCGAATCAAGGCGCGGTGCCCTCGCCCCCGGACCCTTCGGGGATTCCGACGCCTCCTTCTACTCCTAGCAACCCCCAGTACGCGGCCGACCCTGCGGCCGATGTTCCTCAGACCGGGGTGACGGTCACGCCGATGTCGGACACGGGCCACCGTCGTATCAAGCGCATCGTCGTGGGCGCTGTGGCCCTCGTTGCTGTCGTCATCGTCGGAACCATTGCCCTCACTGTTGCGAACTGGACGAGTACGCCCGAGGCGAAGGTGCGCCAGTATCTTGATCTGCTCGCGGACGGTAAGGCCAGCGCTGCGACGGCGATGGTTGATCCGGGGCTGCCCGACGACCAGCGTGGTTTCCTCTCCGACAAGGTTATGGCCTCGGCGAGTGCCCGCATCGAGGTGGAGGACGTGACTGTTGACGACGAGGAGAACTCCAAGGAGCGCGTGGTGGAGGCGACGATACGCCTCGGCGGCGAACGCTTCACCCATTGGTTCCGCGTCAGTGAGGAGAAGAAGACCTTTGGTCTGGTGACCAACTGGAAGATTGAGAACGCGATGATTGAGCGGGTGTTTGTGGAGCCAAGAAAGGTTACGCATTTCTCGATCGGTGGTGAAAAGATGTCGGTCGCGACGCTGACGGAATCCTCCAGTGCATACATCGTGCTTTACCCGGGCGTCTACACAGTCACCCCGGAGGAGACGGGCGAGTATATCGACGCTGAGCCCCAGACGGTGTTGGTTAGAGGTAACGAGGACTTTGACAGCACGCGCACCGGCCCACGGGTGTACCTGGAGGGCGTCTATAACGACAAGGTGGCTGCCGCCGCGCTCGAGGCTATGGGTCCGCTGATCAACTCGTGTGCGACCGTCTCTGGCCGCACTGACACCGCCTGCCCGGGTGCGATTAGTTCTCGGCCACTGTCCTTCCTGGAGCTCAAGACGATGCCCACGACCGTGAGTGTGGCGGATGGGGGTGTGTACGTCGCCGAGCCGACGTACACGATCCAGGGCACCTTGAGCGGGTCGAAGCGGCATGACATGACGTTTCGCGTGACCGCGAAGCTGAAGACCGATAAGGACGGAATCCCCGAGTTGGACGCGTCGGGCAAGCCCCAGTTCGATGTTCGATTCGGATAGTAAGGCCTCGAATGAGACTATCGACGCACCGGGTATGCGGACTCGACGAAAGAAGTTCGCATACCCGGTGGCGCGTAGGCGGTTGCACGCTATGATGGGTTTTTGGTAACTCTGTCACAATGAACATGGAGCAGCCCGCATGAGCAACGATGCTAAGGCAACGAGCACCCGTCGGCCCGGCCGTCCGAAGGCCGGTAGCGAGGATAAGAAGGCGCGCATCCTGTCGGAGGCACTGACCCTTTTCTCAACGCAGGGCTACGTGGCAACCTCGCTTGCAGACATCGCGCGCGCCTCCGATATTTCGAAGGCGGGGCTCCTGCATCACTACTCCTCGAAGGACCAGCTGCTCGCCGCAGTCCTGGATGAGCGTGATCGCCGCATAGTCAGCCGACTCCCGCGCCCCGAGGAGGGGGCCGAGGCCGCGCTGGACGCCTGGGTGGATATGGTGGCGCACAACCAGCGTCACCCCGACGGCGTGGCTCTCTACACGGCGATGTCGGCCGCCGTCATCGATTCGAAGCATCAGGCGCACCCCTGGTTCCGCGAGCACCTCATCGGTGCGATTTCCTACCTCGTTGAGGCTTTCGAGCACGGCAAGACCACGGGCGAGGTGCGTGAGGACGCTCCGAGTGAGCAGATCGCGCGCCGCCTCGTTGCGATATCGGACGGGCTTCAGGTCCAGTGGCTCTGCTCGCGCGCGGACGGTGGTCGTACGCTCAATATGCACGAGGTCATGGCTGGCGTCGCCGTTGACATGAAAGAGCGGTGGCTCATTCGCCCCGAGTGAGGCGGGGCGTCGCCGCGTAGGGCGACGGGCCTTATGTGAGAAGCAACACTCATGATCTGGCGTTGTGAGTGTTTCGCGGGATTTGGGGCTTAGGTCCCTTGATAGATCGTGTCGGCGTTCCGTGATGCCCGCCCAGGTAAGCCTGACGCGCGTTACGATGGACAAACCAGCATCCTTCACAACGTCGGGAGTTGTGCTGAGCGTGTCCAGCGTTGACGCTCCACGCGAGGCCGATAAACCGTCGCACATCCACGCCTGGAGGTCTACGCATGGCGAACACCGCTGTTCCCACCCCGTCCCACCACGATTCCAACGCTCGACGCTGCCCCGATGACCTGTGGGCGCTGGGGGAGCGCGCAATTCTACGCGCGCGCCGGTGGGCCGACGAGTCAGCCCATGAGCCCACGCCGCGCTCGGCCAAGCTCCTGTCCCGTATCCTCGCCGATCCGGATGGTCTGACCTTCACCACTCGATTCGTCGACGACGTCGTGCGTCCCGCGGACCTGGACGTCGCCAGCGCGGCCATGAAGCGCCTGTCGGCCGGCCGCAAGAACTTCCTGCCCCCGGCTCTGGCTGCGGCGATGGGCCTCGGCTCGACTGCTTCGCTCCTCGCTCCTCGTACTGTGACAGCCACTGCGCGCCGAGTGTTCCGCGAGATCGTCGGCGACCTCGTTGTTGACGCGACCGACAAGGGCCTTGGCCCCGCGCTCGCGCGCCTGCGCAAGGGCGGTCACCGCCTGAACGTCAACCTCCTCGGTGAGGCTGTGCTTGGCGAAAAGGAAGCGGCCCATCGCCTGGCTGAGGTCTCGCGCCTCGTGACCCGTGAAGATGTCGACTACGTGTCCATCAAGGTCTCCGCGGTGACCGGCCCCCACAACCCGTGGGGCTTCGAGGAGGTCGTCGACCACGGCGTGAGCGCCCTCCTGCCGCTCTACCGCCTCGCTCGCGACAACGGGACCTTCCTGAACCTCGACATGGAGGATTACAAGGACCTCGACCTGACGATCGCGGTGTTCACGGCCATCCTCGATCAGCCGGATATGCGCAGCTACGAGGCCGGTATTGTCCTACAGGCTTACCTGCCTGATTCGCTCGGTGCCCTCCAGCGTCTCCAGGAGTGGGCACGGGCACGCGTGGACGCGGGGGGTTCGCGTATTAAGGTCCGCATCGTCAAGGGCGCGAACCTGTCCATGGAGAGGGTGGACGCCGAGATTCACGGCTGGGAGCTGACGACGTGGCCGTCCAAGCAGGCTACCGACACCAACTACAAGCGGATGCTGAGCTGGGCGATGACGCCCGAGCGTACCCGTGCGATCCGACTGGGTGTGGCCGGACAGAACGTCTTTGATATTGCCTTCGCCTATGAGCTGCGCGCCGCGCGCGGCGTCGAAGACAGCGTTGAATTCGAGATGCTCTCCGGCATGGCTACTGGCATTCAAGAGGTTGTGCGCCGTGACGTTGGTTCCCTCCTTCTCTACGTCCCGGTCGTTAATCCTCGTGAGTTCGACGTCGCCATTTCCTACCTGGTGCGCCGCCTCGAGGAGAACGCCGCACCCGAGAACTTCATGTCCGGGGTCTTCGACATCGCCACGAACGAGGATGTCTTCGCCCGTGAGCGCGACCGCTTCCTCGCCGCGCTGTCCGACGTTGATCCGGACGCGCCGCTGCCCGTTCCCAACCGTGTCCAGGACCGTCTGGCCGAGCGCGAGGCAGGGGTGGGCCCCGAGCGGGGGAGCCTTGCCGAGCGCGCGCGTCGTCCATTTAGCTCCGAAGCGGACTCCGATCCCGCTCTGGCTGCTAACCGCCAGTGGGCGCGCGACATCGCTGCGGCCATCCCCACCTCGACGCGGGGTGTCGAGGCCGTGCGCGCTGGCGAGCAGGCGCTGTCCTCGAGCGAGGCGATCGATGGTCTCATCAAGGCCAGCGCCAAGGCGGCACGTGACTGGCAGGCCCTGACCCCCGAGGAGCGCGCAGCCGCGCTGCATCGCGTCGGCGATGTTCTTGCCGCGCGCCGGGGCGAGCTCATCGAGGTTGCCGGATCCGAGGCCGGCAAGACTATCGATCAGGCCGATCCTGAGGTGAGCGAAGCGATCGACTTCTGCCATCACTACGCGAATGCGTCGTTGCAGCTCGCCGATGAGGCGTACATGTCGGGGGCGCGTTTTGTGCCCGTGGACGTCACTGTCGTCGCCTCGCCCTGGAATTTCCCCGTGGCCATTCCGGTGGGCGGCGTCGCAGCTGCTCTGGCGGCGGGCAGCTCCGTCATTCTCAAGCCGGCCCCGCCGGCCAAGCGCTGCGCCGCGGAGCTTGTTGCGGCCTTCCACGAGGCCGGGCTTCCCCGCGAGCTCGTGGCCCTCGCCCCGCTCGACGACGGGGACGTCTCGCGCCATCTGGTCACGCATGAGGGTGTCGACCGCGTCATCTTGACCGGCTCGTATGACACGGCGCGTCTGTTCCGCTCCTGGAAGCCCGACATGCACCTGCTGGGTGAGACGAGTGGCAAGAACGCCATCATCGTTACCCCCTCGGCTGACCCCGATCTAGCGGTGCGCGACATCGTCCACTCGGCTTTCGCGCACGCGGGACAGAAGTGCTCGGCGTCCTCACTGCTGATCCTCGTTGGCTCGGCGGGACGCTCCTCGCGTATTGCGCGCCAGCTTGTGGATGCGGCAGCCTCGCTGCGGGTCGGCCTGCCGTCATCTCTGGACTCTCAGGTCGGTCCCGTCGTCGTGCCCGACGATGAGAAGGCGGTGCGAGGCCTGACGACTCTGGGGGAGGGTGAGCACTGGGTGCTCAAGCCCCGCTACCTGGGTGATGGGCTGTGGACCCCTGGTATCCGTGCGGGCGTCGTGCCCGGCAGCGAATTCCACCTGACCGAGTACTTCGCACCCGTCCTCGGCGTGATGCGCGTGGACACCCTCGAGGATGCAATCGACGCCGTCAACGAGGTCGACTACGGACTGACGTCGGGCCTCCACACCCTCGATAGTGCCGAGCTGGCCACGTGGCTGGAGGGCATCGAGGCTGGTAACCTCTACGTCAACCGCGGCATCACCGGCGCTATCGTGCGCCGCCAGCCCTTTGGTGGGTGGAAGCGCTCGGCTATCGGATCGACCACGAAGGCCGGCGGCCCATCGTACCTGTTGGGTCTGGGCGACATCGAGTCGGACCGCGGTGCCACCGCTGCGGTGGAAGCCACGAACGCTGAGACTCTTGCCCCGAGTGTGCTCGCCCTGAGCGGAGCTGTTGCGCCACATCTGAGCGAGGACGAAGCGGCCGAGCTGACCCGTGCCGTTCGCGCAGACGCGGCCGCCTGGGCCTGTGATTACGGGGCGAATCGCGACGTGACCGGCATGGCGTGTGAGCGTAACATCCTGCGCTACCGTCCCACACCGGTTCTGCTGCGAGCGGGCAGCGGAACGCCGCTGGTAGATACTGTTCGTGTCCTGGCAGCCGGCCTCCTCGCCGGTGGCCCCATCGGATTGTCGGTCGCCGACACACTGCCCCAGCCCGTGCTGGAGCTGCTGGAGTCCATGGACATTGAGGTGACTGTCGAGGATGCGAGCTCGTGGGAGTCGCGCCTGTCGATGGTGGCGAACTCGGGTGGCCTGGGGATGCGCGTGCGCGTCCTTGGCCCGCGTGATGAGACATCGGCACAGCGCTGGGCGCATGCAAGCCGTGCGAGCTCGGGAAGCCCCGACGTCGCGCTGTACACGGGTGACGTGACGTCGTGCCCGCATGCGGAGCTGCTGCCCTTCCTGCGCGAGCAGGCGGTCTCGATCACGAACCACCGTTTCGGAACCCCGCTCGACTTGGCACAAGAGCTTCTGTAACCCTCGGTTCCGTTGCCCGGCGCAACACTCAATGGTGAATGCCCGTGACGAGGAGTCACGGGCATTCACCATACCTGCGATGGCACCTTGGTTCATTGATTGGAATAGGTAAACGCT
>NZ_ALCB01000015.1:0-26705 GCF_000282935.1 Actinomyces sp. ICM39 | reverse complement strand
CGGGGCGCGCTCGCGTCCCGCCGCCCGTAATATGAGCGACAAACCTATCTAAACGACAGGTAAAAATGTGCCTAGCGAATCGTCACAGCTCGGGAGACGAGGCCCTGGCGTGCGCGGCGTTCCTTGTCATCCAGGCGCTCGGTGACCGCCAACGCCTCCTCGAGAGCCTTGGCAAGGGCCTGCGTGCCGGGCGCGACGTCGGCCGCGCTGGCACCCTCGGGCAGCTCGAAGACCGGGACGATCAGGCCGCACGCGCGGAAGGAACCCACGTAGCGCGAGCCCTCACCGACGTTGGCCTCGCCGCGCACGGCCAGGCGGGCGAGCGCATCGAAAAGCTTGGCTTCGTCGTTGTCCGTCAGGAAACGCACGAAGTTACGGTTCATCTCGCACCAGTACGCTCCGGGGACGCCGGGCACGGGCTCGGTCGGGATGATCTCGTCGCGGTTCTGTTCGAGGGCGCGACGCGTCGACTCGTCGATCTCCTCAGCCGGGTCGAACCAGAAGGAGAAGTCCTCCTCGAGCTTCATGTCCGTGAAGCTGTCGGCGTCGACGATGTCCTGGAGACGCTCGGAGGGCTCGCGCACGTCGATCGAGATGACGCCCTCGTCGCCCGCTTCCTTCGCGGCGATGGCCGCGAGCAGCGCGGCGCCCGCGTCATGGCTGAGGTCCGCGGAGTTCGAGCGCGTCTGCAGCGCAACGAGGATGCGGCCGTCGGGGCGCACCATCGCGGGGTGGCCCTCGGGCAGGAGAGTGACGAAGTCGAATTCGACGGCGCCATGGTCGGCATTGGTGCGTGCGGTCAGCGTGGCCGCCGGGATGAGCTCGCGCATGGCGACCAGCTCGATCTCCTTCGGCAGACCCTCGTAGGGGCGCGCGACGAAGGGGATCGGCGGGCGATACGCCTTGAGCTTGGCGGGATCGGTGACCTTCTTACGGCGGCTAGCTTTACCCATGGGTGTAATCGTAGCGGGTTTCGCCCAATCGACGAGGTGGGGGCTGGGCGAGCCGGTCCACTCACCCCCGCGCCTCGTCAGCGGGCGGCGCCTCGGGCGATGACCTCCACGCCGGGCAGGGCCGCGCGGTATGCGTCGAGGAAGCGCTCGTAGCCGGCCACGCCCTCGGGGGTGGGCTCGAGGGTCGAGACCGCAGCGCCCGCGAAGACCCGCTCGGAGAGGTAGTCCGGAAGGGCGGGCGTGGCCTCGTCCCCTGCGAGGACCGAGCGGTAGCGCGCGAGCACGGCGATGCCCCATGCGCCGCCCTCGCCCGCGGTGTCGCCCACGGAGACGGGGATATTCAGCGCATCCGCGAGGATCTGCTGGGCGACACCCGGGGTCTTGAACAGGCCGCCGTGGGCGAAGAGCGAGTCGAGGCGCACGCCCTCGTCGCTCAGGATGTCGACGCCGATGCGCACGGCCGCAAAGACGCTCATGAGCTGGGCACGCACGGCGTTCGCCAGGGTCACGCGCGCGTCGGCGGTGTGGGTGAAGACCGGCTGGGCAGCCTCCTGGCCGACGAGCGGCTCGGCAGACAGCGTGTTGTAGGCCATGACGCCGCCGGCGTCGGCCTCGCCCGTGAGCGCATGGTTGTAGAGGGCGTCGTATATCGCGGGGACGCTCACGTCGGTACCGACGAGGCGCGCGAAGTCGGCGAACCAGCCCACCCACGCGTCGAGCTCGGACGCGCCGTTGTTCGAGTGCACCATCGCGACGGGCGAGCCGTCGGGCGTGGTCACCATGTCAATCTCGGTGTGCAGCTCGGTGAGTGAACGCTCGAGGACGGCCATGAGGAAGACGGAGGTGCCGCACGAGATGTTGCCGGTGCGCTGGGCGATCGCGTTCGTGGCGATCATTCCCGTGCCCGCGTCGCCCTCCGGCGGGCACAGCGCAATCCCGGCCTGAAGCGTGCCGGTCGGGTCGATGAGCGCGGCGCCCTCGGGGGTCAGCGTCCCCGCGTCCTGGCCCGCGCTCAGCACGGTCGGGAGCACGTCGCGCAGGCGCCACGGGACCCGGCCCTCGACCAGGGCCTCGTACTGATCGCGGTAGGACTCCACGTAGGTGCCGGCTTCCGAGTCGATCGGGAACATGCCCGAGGCGTCGCCGACGCCCAGGACGTGCCGTCCCGTCAGCTGGTGGTGGACCCAGCCTGCCAGGGTGGTCAGGCGGGCGACGCGCGGCGCATGCTCCTCGGAGTCGAGGACCGCCTGGTGCAGGTGCGCGATCGACCAGCGCAGCGGAATGTTGAAGCCGAAGAGACGGGTGAGCTCATCGGCCGCGCGACCCGTGTTCGTGTTGCGCCACGTGCGGAACGGCGCGAGCAGGTTGCCCTCGGCGTCAAAGGCGAGGTAGCCGTGCATCATCGCGGAGATGCCGATCGAGCCGTAGGACGTGGGGGTGACGTCGTAGCGCTCGCGCACGTCAGCGACCAGGGAGGCGTAGGCGCTTTGCAGGCCGGCGACGACCTCGTCAAGGGTGTAGGACCACAGGCCGCCCTCCAGATGGTTCTCCCACCCGTGGCCGCCGGTGGCGAGCACCTCGTGGTCGGGGCCGATCAGGACGGCCTTGATGCGGGTCGAGCCAAACTCGATGCCGAGCGCAGTGTCAGCGGCGGCGATGGCGGCGCGGGGGTCGGTGCTCATGTGTGCTCCTTGGGTCTTCATTGACGAGGCTGGGGCCGGGGTTGCGTTAACGGTAACACTTTCGCGCAGGTAGCGACAGGGACGTACGACCGTTTATCGGACACACTGTCCGGCATATGCAGATTTACAACGTATTGACACCGTTCTTTCATCCCATCAACGCTATGTCCTCTCCAAAAGCCTCTCCAACTGACGACTAGGGGGAGTAGACTACGCGTAGTCACTATTGAGGAGGACACATGTCCACGGCACGAGTTGCACGCTCCGTCAAGCTCGATCCTGAGATCGACGCCCGCCTCACCGCCCTCGCGGAGCGCACGGGACGAACGAAGTCGTTCTACATGAATCGCGCCATCGAGTCAGCGCTTGAAGAGATTGAGCTCGCCTACTCACTGCAGGCCGAACTCGAGGACATTCGCAGCGGCCGAGCCACATCAGTGAGCCTTGACGAGGCGGTGAAGACCCTTGGCCTGGAGGGCTGAGCTGTCACCGCGTGCACTCAAGCAGCTCAGCAAGCTCGATAAGCCAACCGCACGCCGTATCATCGACTACCTCCGCGAGACTGCGAGCAGCGAGGATCCCCGCTCACGAGGGAAGGGACTGACCAGCAACCTGGCAGGCTTTTGGCGATACCGCGTCGGCAACTACCGGATCATTGCTTCCATCGAAGATGATGAGTTATTGATCCTCGCCATCAACATCGATCACCGGTCACGCAGCTACCGCTGACCTACCGAGCGCCGAAGCCCTCGATGAAGAGCTCACGCGCGCGGTCAATCGCGGCGAGTTCCTTGTCGGTGAGCGGCTTAGTTGCGCTGCGCTCGATGAAGGTCAGGACGACGGACGCGTAGACGTCAGCGGCCAGCGGAAGCACCTCGTCGTCCACGCGACCACGGGCCCAATCGGTAAATACCGAACAGCACGTGCGGTAAAGCTGCTCATGCAGGTCGCCGTCGCCTCCCACACGGATTGCCAGCAGGGTTTTCAGGGCCTGCCCATTGCGCGCGTACACGTCAGCAAGGTGGCGGGCGACGGCGCGAGCGTCGCGTCCCTCGCCGAACCACAGACCCTCGAGGGCAGGGGTGATCTCTTCGAGGAGGAAGGACACGACCTCAGCCAGGAGGGCGTCCTTGTCGGTGTAGTGGTCGTAGAAGGTCGTGCGCGAGACCATCGACGCGGCGCAAATGTCGGTGACGCTCACGTGCGCGTAGGGCTTTGCCTGGCACGCCTTGACGAGGCCCGAGCGAATCGCCCGACGCGTCTTCCGGATGCGCAGGTCCAGGTTCTTCTCGGCCTCGCGCCCGTGCTTATCCGCATTCCGCAGGAACATGTCTCTCCGATCAGTTTTCCTCTATTAATGGGCTTATCCTACGCATAGCGGTCGCCTCGTCCGGTATCCAACACTCCGTTTGTTATTGTGCGGCCCACCGCACGTAGACCGGCGATACGGTCAATGCATGTTCACCGAATACACAGGCAACCGCCAATTTGACCTGCAGCTGAACCGTTACCTCGGACCGATTCTGGACCGGCCTGGGATGGATCGGTTGACGACGAGCACCCTTGCCCGCATCCGTTCCGCTTCCCAGATCGCGCAGTTCGCCGGGCGCATGGCGGCTCGCTTCGATGCCGAGGGGGACGCGGCGGCCGCGTGGCGACTCTACTTTCTGGCCGCCTTCTACCTGCCCGAGCACGACCAGCGAAAGCGGCACTTCATCGACGCGGCATCGCGTAACTTCGACGCCTCTCACACTCACCTGGCGATGCGCCGACACACAGTCCCCTACAAAGATGGCTCAATGACGGCGATCCACTGGCAGGCTGATCCTGACGATCGTGCCCGCTTCCCCGACGCGCCTTCCACCCTCGTCATGATGAACGGCTTCGACGGATACGCGGAGGAGATCATGGGGTTCGCCGAGTACTTCCCCTGCCGCCCCTTCGACATCATTACCTTCGACGGACCCGGACAGGGACACACCGCCCTGGCGGGGATGCCTCTGGATCCGCGTTGGGAAATCCCAACGACCGCCGTCCTGGACTACTTCGACCTCGACGGCGCTGCCGCCCTCGGGGTCTCCTTCGGCGGCTACCTCGTCATGCGGGCCGCCGCCCACTGCCCGCGCATCAGCCACGTCATCGCCTTCGACATGATGTACCGGCTGCTGGACGGGCTGACGCTACCCCTGCCCGCGCCCATCCGCCCGCTCGCTGCCTCGATTGTCGAGCGCGCCCGTCCCGCATGGCTCTTCGACGCAACCATGTCCGTCGCAACCCACGCGAACGCGGACCTCGCGTGGAAACTGCAGCAGGCGCGCCAGCTGACGGGACTGGATAAGCCGAGCGACGTCCTACGGGCGCTGGGGGCGTACACGATGGAGCCCCTTGCGGGCATGATCCACCAGCCCTGCCTGGTGATGGCGGGCGACACGGACCAGTACGTCCCCTTTGAGCGCCTGTCCGATGTGCGCCGCATTCTTTCGGGCGCGGCTTCACTGGACGTGCGCACCTTCCACGAGGCAATGGACCCGGGCATGGCCCAGCACTGCCAGATCGGAGACCTTGACCGCGCCTTCGCGATCATGGGTGAGTGGCTCAGCGGCCGCCAACCCCGCAGCGGCGCATGATGCCGTACATGACCGCGGCGGCGCCATCGTTTTCGACGGCGGCCGTCACGTGGTCGGCGTGGGCGCGCACCTCCTCGGAGGCGCCACCCATGGCGACACCGAAGGCCGCCCACTCGATCATCGCGACGTCGTTCGTACCATCCCCAATGGCGACAGTCCCACACGCGGGCAGGCCGAGACGCTGACGCAGCGCCTCAAGGCCAGTCGCCTTGGTGACGCCGAGGGGCTCGATATCCGCCCAGGACGTCCAGCCGACGAAGACCTCGTGGGTGCGCGACACATCCAGGGACGACAGGATCCGATCGAACTCCTCGCGATCCATGTCGGCGGCGCGCACGACGATCTTAGGCGTGGGCGTGGAGGCAAGCTCCTCCATCGACACGATGCGATGATCGCTCCCCTCGATCTCGTTGTTCGGGAAGGGAGCGGACAGCAGGATGTCGGGGTGCGGCATCGACGCAAATACCGAGCCGGGCACGGCCGCGGCGATCTCCTCCAGGATCGGGCCGGGCACGAAGGTGCGCTCCTCGACGATCTCGCAGGTCCCACCGCTCACGCGCACGAGGGTCGCGCCGTTATTACACAGCGCCCACCCGTCCGTGAACTCCAGGGCATCGAGAACGGGGATCACGCCCTCGAGCGCGCGGCCCGAGGCGATGAGCACCTGAGCGCCCGCGGCGGCGAGGCCGTGGATCCCCTCGAGCACGCGCGGGGTCGCCCCCGCGGGGGTGAGGATCGTGCCGTCGATGTCGAGCGCGACCAGGACCTGGCCCGCCGACGTCGGAAAGTCGGCGGGCAGGGCGGCCGAGGCCTCGTCGAGAAGATCCTCGAAGGGGCGAGCGACTTCCCCGGTGGAGGGGACCGTCAGGAAGCGCTCTTGGCTCATCGAGCGACCGGGCTCAGAACCTCGAGTCCACCCAGGTAGGGACGCAGGGCCTCGGGCACGTAGATCGAGCCGTCCGCCTGCTGGTGATTCTCGAGGAACGCAACGATCCAGCGGGTCGTGGCCAGCGTGCCGTTCAGGGTGGCGACGGCAGCCATACCATCCTCGCGGCGCTCGCGAATGCCGAGGCGGCGCGCCTGGAACGTCGTGCAGTTCGAGGTCGAGGTGACCTCCATGTAGCGCTCCTGGGTGGGCAGCCACGCCTCGCAGTCGAACTTGCGGGCGGCGGAGGTGCCCAGGTCGCCGGCGGCCGTGTCGATGACGCGGTAGGGCAGCTCAACCTTGGCGAGCATCTCCTCTTCCCACGCGAGGAAGCGCTGGTGCTCCTCGGCGGCGTCCTCGGGACGGCAGTAGCTGAACATCTCAGCCTTGTTGAACTGGTGGACGCGGATGATGCCGCGCGTGTCCTTACCCGCGGAGCCGGCCTCGCGGCGGTAGCAGGTGGACCAGCCCATGTAGCGCTTGGGGCCGGCGCTCAGGTCGAGGATCTCGTCGGCGTGGTAGCCGGCGAGGGCCACCTCGGACGTGCCCGTCAGGTACAGGTCGTCGGCGGGCAGGTAGTAGATCTCGTCGGAGTGCTCGTTGAGGAAGCCGGTGCCACCCATGACCTGCGGGGTCACGAGGGTCGGGGTCATCATCGGCACGAAGCCGTTGGCCAGCGCCTGGTCCATAGCCATCGTCATGAGGGCCAGTTCGAGGCGGGCGCCGATGCCCTTGAGGTAGTAGAAGCGGGCGCCGGAGACCTTCGCGCCGCGCTTGGTGTCGATCGCGTCCAGGCCCTCACCCAGGGCGAGGTGGTCCTGGGGCTCGAAGCCCTCGGCGGCGAAGTCGCGGGGGGCGGGGCCCTCGTGGCGCAGGACCACGAAGTCGTCCTCACCGCCGACGGGCACGCCGTCAACGACCAGGTTGGGCAGGAGGCGCGCGAGACGGTCGGCCTCGGCGTCGGCGGCGTTCGCGGCGGCCTCGGCGGCCTTCACCTGCTCGGCGAGCTCCTTGGCCTGAGCCAGGATCGCCGGACGCTCCTCCTTGGAGGCGCGACCCACGGACTTGGAGACCTCCTTCTGGGTGGCTCGCAGCGTCTCGAAGGCCTGCAGGGCCTCGCGGCGGGCGGCGTCGGCCGCGATGATCTCATCGACGAGGCCGGGGTTCGCTCCGCGGGCACGCTGGGAGGCGCGGGCGGGTTCGGGGTTGTCACGCAGGGCACGCACATCAATCATGCCTCCCATCCTATGCCAGGTGGGCGCGCCGTGTCCCCTACCGGAGCCAGTTCGAATTCAACACAGCAGGTCAGGGTTATACACAAACTACATCACTGAGGTCTTCAAAACACTGAAAGTTATCCACCTTTGGTGCATAACCGTGTGGACAAGATGACAGCAAGCACACGCCAGGCCGACACGTATGACACGAAGTACAACGAAAAGCCACTTAACAACCCATCCACAGACCACTCGCGGGCTACCCTTATTCACATGGACGCTACACCGTGGGTACTCGCCGCCGTCGCAGGAGCCGGAGCGATTGGAGTCGCGCGCCTCGCAACCGCCCTCACCCGCAGGCACCGCCGCCGCCAGGCCCTCGCGGTCCCCGCCTCCGTAGACGATCCGACACGTGGACGGCCACGCCCCTGGATCATCATGAACCCTTCGAAGCACGAGGATCCCCAGGCCTTCAAGGACCTCATTAACCGCAAGGCCAAGGAACTGGGCATCGATCACGTGCACTGGCGCGAGACCACGCGTGAGGACCCGGGCACCGGGCAGGCCGTGCGTGCCCTTGAGGAGGGAGCCTCCGTCGTCATCGCCGCGGGCGGAGACGGCACCGTCCGCGCCGTCGCAGCCGGCATGGCCGGCTCCGGCGTACGCATGGGCATCATCCCCGTGGGCACGGGCAACGTCCTGGCCGGCAACCTGTCCATCCCGGACGACCCCGGACAGGCCCTCGCCGTCGCACTCGACCGCAACCACCGCTCCGTCGACCTGGCGTGGGTACGCGTCGAAGATGCCACGCAGGAGCCCGACCAGCCCGCCGAGGGCGGTCTACGCCTCGCCGCACGCGCCGCCCTGCACCCCGAGGTCACTCTTCCGAACGAGGAGGCCCCGGCCTCGTCGATCGAGCCGCGCGCAGACGAGTACGCATGCCTCGTCATCGCAGGCATGGGCTACGACGGCGAGACGATGGCCGACACAGATCCCGAGCTGAAAAAGCGGATCGGGTGGATCGCCTACGTGTGGGCGGGCCTAGGCGCGATGGGCGTTCCGCGCATGAAGGCGCGCCTGACCCTGCGCTCCCCCTCCGCCCCCGCGCCTGACCCGCTCGGCGTCGGCGACCAGCTTGCCGGCACGACCCTCGACGAGGAGGACGCCGCGCCCGAACAATCCCCGCACTCACACGCGGACGAGATCACGCGCATCGAGGCACGCTCCGTCATGTTCGCCAACGCGGGCGAGCTCAAGATGCTGGTCCTCGCGCCAGACGCAGAGCTTTCCGACGGACTCATCGACGTCATCGCGGTCGACGCACACGCCGGCCTGCTCGGGTGGGCGGACGTGACCTGGAAGATGCTCGGCCAGCTCATCGGCCTGCGTCCCATCAACCTGCCCGTCTCGACCGGCAAGGTCGCGTTCCGCCAGGCGAAGGGAGCGTCCGTGACGGCCGAAGAGGCCCAGATGTGCCAGGTGGACGGCGACGCGATCGGCCTCGCCCACACCATGCACATTCGCATGCAGGCGGGCGCCCTCGACATCGCCGTACCCGCCGAGCGCACGTGGATGGAGCTGCTACCCGCCTGATCCGTCTCCCTGCAAAGCACACATAGCGAAGAATTCTGGGACTGACGAGGAGCAAACCAAGGTGTTTCCTCGGCGGTCTGCAGGATTACCCGCATCTCGACTTGTTGCAAAATGGTGTTACACCACTTATCGGGGTATTACACCTGCTCGGAGGTGGTGTAATACTCCCTAACTGGTGCAAACCTGCCCAATCTAGCTCGTTGAGAAGCTCGCTGGAGCGGCTATTGAGCGGCGCATGCCTCGCACAAACTTGTTACCAAGTAGCAGTGCACTACTTATCGCAGCGTTGCACTACTTAGCGTGGCATTCCACTAGATAGGAAGCAGTGCAATGCCCTCACAACTAGTGCATCGCTGCTGTATCTAGTGCAGTGCTGCAGGGTCTGCGCCCTTTGAACGCCGACAGGGACGTTGTCGGCGGCAAGTGCCACGACGACGCTTGTTACCGATGAGGTGTTACACCCGATCAGGAAGATTCAACCCCTTCTGATCGGGTGGAATCTTCCCGATCACGTTGAATCTTCCCTAACGGGTTGAATCCCGACTATGGGACGCTAGATTTCTCGTTGCACCTCGACCAGGCATCTGGTGACGCCTCGGCGCGGAGCCTCGAGGCTAGGGCTCATATATCTCCAACACCAATCCACTGCACATCTCCACGATCTGCCTTGTTTCTAAGTGGTGTTACACCACTTAGAAGGGTATTACACCAGCTCGGAGCTAGTGCAATGCTCCCTAACTGGTGTAATGCTCCCTAACTGGTGCAGACCTGCCCGATCTAGCTCGATTGACAGTAAGTTGGAGCGGCAGATGCCGTGACCCGGCTTATCCCTCAGCGCTGCAGACCTACCAAGTGCGAACCCGTGGTCCGTGGGGAGACGCGAGCGTCAGACCAGCGGCCAGGACGGCGCGTTGCCCGCAGCCTCGCCCGTGCCGTCCCCGCCGTGCAGCAGGTCCGCGACCCACGCGCGACCCGCACGGAAGGCCTCGTCCGTCGTTCCCGGGGCGACCGACGCGCGCACCCCGTCGACGCGCGGATAGGACCCCATGAAGCGGACCTCCGGCGAGTAGCGGTGCAGGCCGACGAGGGCCGCCTGGACGCGCTCCTCGCGGATGTGGCCGACGATGTCAATGCTGAACGTGTAGTTGCCGAGGCCGTCGCCGCTCGGGCGCGACTCGATGCGCGACAGGTCGACGCCGCGCGCCGAGAACTGCTCGAGGAGGGTCAGCAGCGCGCCCGACTCGTTGACCGGCAGGGCCACCTGGATGGTCGTCTTATCCGCGCCGGTCGGCGGGGGGACGGCACCGGGGCGGGCCACCAGAACGAAGCGCGTGATCGCACCCGGGTTATCCGCGACGTCGGTGAACAGAGCCTCCAGGCCGTAGGTGTTGACGGACACCGCGTTGCACAGGGCAGCATCGAAGGATGCGTCGCCGTCCGAGAGAAGCTCAGCGGCTGCGGCAGTCGACGTGGCGGGCACGTGGATCGCGCCGGGGAAGGTCTCCTCAACCCAGCCGCGGCACTGCGCCCACGCGTGCGGGTGGGTGCCGATACGGCGAATATCCTCGGGGCGCGTGCCCGGCAGGACGGCCAGCTGAAAGACCACGTGGACGTGCATCTCGGCGACGATGACGAGGGGATCGCCGTGCGAGAGAGAATCAAGCGTCGCGTTGACGCCGCCCTCAATGGAGTTTTCGATCGGGACGACGGCACGGTCGGCCTCGCCACGGCGTACGGCCGCGAGCGCCTGCGGGGCGCTCGTCATCGGCATGAGGACCGCTCCGGCGGGCGCGACCTGGTGAACGGCCTGCTCGGTAAACGTGCCGAAGGGACCGAGGAAGGCGATACGAAGCTTGTCACCAAGGGGCGCGGGGCCGGGAATGTTCGTCGTCATGGTGTCAAGGGTAACGAGAGGGGCAGGCGAGGGGCGGCCTCGTTTCAGCGCACGGGGCGCATTGTGGCCAATCGCGCGAGTTCCAGGAGGGGCACAAAGCACGGAGGGAGCGCGGGCTCTGACGGGGGCAGGGACCTCGCCGGGCGAATCCCCTGTGCCACCGCGGCGTATCTCAGTCGCGGTTCGCGCTCACACCCGTTGCAAAAGCCTCGCGTCCTCCACCCGGGGTGACGTCGCCGCACGCGGTGATCTTCCACAGCTTCGCGGTGCCACCAGCGTCGACCAGCTCGAAGCCGACGGACGTGTCAACCCCGTAGAGGCCGGGGTTACGGGCAGAGCGCATGAAGTTGTAGTAGGCGCCGTCTTCCTCCTCGTAGAAGTGCGTAATGCCGAGACGTTGCACGACCTCGCACACCTCCGGGTCGGTCGCGATGTCGTGGAAGCGCTGGGTGAGAACCTTCTGCGAGGCGCCGTCCGCGTTGACCGTGCTCAGCTGCGGGAACACGGCTTTGCGCCCGCCGAGCATCTCGGAGTATGCGGCACCCGCGATCGGGTCGCCGAGGATGAGCGCGTCGGGCGCGGTCGTGTACTGCATGCGGCGCAGCATGGCCAACTCGCCGGTGGTGGCCATGCCGGGCTTGCCCAGGTGTGCGGGGTCGTACACGTAGGCGACCGCAGCATGACGGGCATCAATTGCCCCGAAGCTGGACAGGACGAGAATGAGGACGCCGACACCCGCCTGGATCGGCCAACGCGGCGCTTCGACCTCGTCGTCGACGCCACGTTCGGCGAGGATCCGCTGCAGGGACCTGGTCCAGGCGGCATGCAGGGCGTGGATAATCACGGCGACGCCAACCGCCATGAGGACCGCGAGCGCGATGTCTTCGACGCCCATGATGCGTCGGGCGTCCTTGTACCAGGGGGCCAGCAGGTACGTACGCAGCGCCGAGTCGGGCGAGTAGGCGAGGCCCGTCAGGCCCGCAAGGATCAGGTAGGAGATGAGCGGCCAGAACGGCAGGGGCAGCGCCTTATCCTCGTCGGACGAGGCCGCGTCTTCCTCGTTCGTATCCGTACCCTCGGTCAGTCCGGCCTGTTCGGCGGCACGTTCGAGGGGGTCGGGGCGGCTCAGGAGAGTGTGCAGGCGGGCAGTCGCGGCGACACCCGCGATGAGGAGGATCAGCTGGACGAGCGTCCACTGGGTGATGCCCGACGTGCTCGTGAAAGGCGGGTAGGGCAGGAAGGCGTGGGCGAAAGCCTCGCTCCAGCCGCTGCCATTGCGGGGGTACTTGCCCATGGCCTGGATCTTGGGGGAGGCCAGCGCGAGGAGGGGCAGGGCGACGACGGCGAGCGCGAGGCCACCCCACGCGAGGACGGCGAGCTGGCCTCGGCCCTCACGATCGAGGGCGCGGCGCGCAAAGGAGGCGATGGACGCCAGGAGCGGCGCGATCAGGAGGGCGAGCAGGGAGAAGGCGGCGCTCGGGTGCGCGCCGACGAGGCCGAGGGCGCCGATGATCAGGAAGATACCCTGAGGGATGCGTCGCACGAAGGCTCGCAGTCCGTCACCGGCTCGCAGATCGGCGGCGAGCCTACGGCCGACGACGACCGCTGCGGCGGCAAGCCCGGGAACCAGGGCGGTGCCGGTCGAATTGGGCCACTGGTTGTACATGGTCAGCGCATCGGCCGGCATGTTGAGCAGCATCCCGCCGATGATGGGCGCCGCCATGATGGCGCTGCGCGACGCCGTGAGGACAGAGACGAGAGCCGCCAGACCGATGACCCACACGGCCATGAGCGCCAGAGAAGACACGTTGGAGGCCTGAACGACGGAGTCGTAGCGCGCGAAGAGCGCGACAAAGGCGTGCCAGCCCGTGGGGTAGTAGACGCTCCTGCCACCGTAGAGCTCATGGAGGCCGCCGAAAGGGCTCGCATTCTTTCCGTACAGGATGGCGTGCACGCCGTTCTGGTGAAACGTCGGATCCCACTGCTGGACGGGGTTTGCAGGGTTCGCACCCGCGATGAGCGGCCAGGCGGCCACGAGGAAGCCGAGGGCAATCGCCCCCCACGTGGTCGCGCGGATCGCCGCCTGCGCGCCGCCAATCGGGACGCGCACGCCGATGGCCTCACGCAGGGGGACTCCCCGCAGCGAGAAACCGCTGTTCGTGCGATGGAAGAAGCTCAGGCTCCACGCGGCAGCTCCTCCGAGCGCGCTCAGGCCGAGGATCGGCAGGGCGGTGGAGGACTCCCACTCGATGTCGAGGAGCGGGTAGGCCACCGACATGATGGTGACGAGGCCGAACGTGAATGCAGGTGCGGCCGCAACAGCAACGAGCGACGAGCGCCCTCCGGCCCGCAGCCACATGAACCCCGGCAGAACCAGGGCGACCATCATGGCCAGCAGGGTCGGAACCAGCATCCACCAGGCCAGCACGGATTACTCCTTTTCGGAAGCGGCGCGGCGCTTGCCGACGATTTCGATGATGACGGGCAGGACCGACGCGAGGATGATCACGCCGAGGATGAGCGTCAGGTTGTCGTGCACGAAGGGGACGTTGCCCAGGAGCGCACCCACGAGGATGAAGCCCGCACCCCACACGATGGCACCCAGCGTGTTGAAAGCCAGGAACTTCGGGTAGGGGTAGCGTGCCATGCCCGCGGCGATCGGGATAAAGGTACGCACGAAGGGGATGAAACGGCCGATGACCAGTGAGCGGCCGCCGTAGTTCGTGAAGTAGTGCTCCGCCTTCTCCAGGTGCTCGGTCTTGAGGATGCGGGCGTCGGGCTTGAAGAAGCGGCGACCCCACTTGGCGCCCAGGAAGTATCCGATCTGCGCACCGATGAAAGCTGCAACGACGACGAGGAGGATGAGTGTCGGCAGGTGCAGGCCGAGGCGGTCGTGGAGCAGGCCAGCGGTAAACAGCAGGGACTCGCCCGGCAGCACGGGGAACAGGACACCCGACTCGATGAGGACGATAAGCATCGTTCCCCACAGCACCCACGGCCCCATGGCGACGAGCAGAGTCTCGGGATTTTTAAACCACTCGATAACGGTGTGCAGCACCGACGGATCCGATGCGGTCACGAGTGTCGACCAGGTCACGATAGGGCCCTTTTCTGCCGGGAATGTATCACCCTAACCCTACCTTTGTTGACCGCGAATATAGGATAGGCGGCATGAGGAAGCGCAAGGATTCACACGACGGCTCGCCGGTCGCTGACACAAACCTCCTCTTCGTTCCATCTTCATCTGACGATTCCTCGGAGAGCGGGGTCGACGCCCTGATGGGAATGATCGACGAGGCCGGGGCGCAGGTCGAGCCGCCGCCGCCCCCGGAGGCTCCCCTCCCGCCCGCTCCCCCGGCCGAATCCGACGACTCGGCCGATTCCGATGACGCGGCCGACGCAGTCGAGCCCGCCCTGGCCTCGTCCACGCACGAGGAAAACGATTCCGAACAGGCCATCGACGCTGAGGAGGCCACCTCCGACGCTTCGGCGGACGAGACCGACCAGACCGATCACAATGCCACGGGCGCGGACAGCGAATCCGTCGATTCCCTCACCTCGCCCCTGACCGGTGAAATCGCCGCGAACCTGCCCGTGCGCCGCATGCGCCTGCCCCGCCCCGTCTACATCGCGGACCGCATCACGAACGTGCGTCGCCGCCGCGAAGACCTTGTCGACGTCGTCCTCTCACTCATCGCGATCCTCATCATCTGGACGATCGGCACGGTGGCCAGTGCCACGACACACGGCGTCACCATGGACGTCCTACAATTCCAGCTCATCCGCAAGATCCTGATCCTGCCCGTCAGCCTGGTCGAGGGCCTCATCATCCTGATCACGCCGATCCTCGTGATCATCTCCCTTGCCTTGCGCAAGCGCCTCCAGGCGATCATTCAGGCCCTCGTCACCAGCGTCGTTGCGGCGATCGGCGGATGGATCATTGCCTTCTTGACCGGGCTACTGCCCGCTTACCTCACCGCACCACTGAGCGTGGACCGCGCGATAGCTACGCAGGGCTCGCAGACCGGCAGTGTGATCGCCATCAACCTGGTGATCGTCACCCTGTGCGCCCTGTTCACCTCCGCCGGCGAGGCCCAGTCGATGAAGGCCATCAAGTGGGGGTGGACGGGCCTGTGGATCATTCTCGTTCTGGGCGTTCTACGCTCATCGATGACCCTGCCCGTCGCCTTCATCTCCGTGTTCCTGGGTCGCGCATTCGGCTCCGGCTCGCGGTGGGTCATGGGCTACGACGACCAGAGGGCAAAGGGCACCAAGCTCGTTGAGGGCCTTCTCAGCATCGGCATCACGCCCTCACGGATCGTGCGCACCGACCTCGACACGACCAAGGAACCTCTGGCTACGTGGGTCATCACGGAGAACTCGCGCGGTCACCTCACGCAGATGCCCGCCGACCTGGGCGACATGGGCGTCACGGTCACGAAGCGCCCCAACCAGGACCACCACCGCCACTACCAGGCGTGGAGCGACACGGGCCTAGCCTACGAGATCATCGCCATGGACCCCGGCCAGGAACTGACCGGAACTCTCCTCGAGATGTGGAACAACCTGCGCCTGCGCGGCATCAGCCGATGGGTCTCCCCCTCGCTCAAGGCACAGGCGGAACGTTCCTCCTTCACGACGCTGCAGGCGTTGCGTGCGGGCGTGTTCACGCAGGAGCCGATCGGCATCGCCGCCTCTGCGGACTCGATCATCATGGTCATGTCGGCGCTGCCCCCGACAACGCCGCTGACGGAACTCGGTGAGGACGCAACGGACGAGGTCCTGGACCGCGCGTGGGAGCAGCTGCGATTCGCTCACTCACGTGGAATCTCTCACCGCGCTCTCACCCCCGAGGCGGTCGTCGTCGATGAGTCGTCGGACGTGTGGCTGCTCGATTGGGATTCCGGCGAGGTTGCGACCACCGAGCTGAATCAGTCGATCGACATCGCGCAGATGCTGGTCCTGACCGCCCTCGCGGTGGGGCCGGAGCGCGCGCTCGAGGCGGGCCGCCGCAACGTCGGCGAGGCGACGCTCGTCGCGTGCGCGCCCGTCATCCAGAAGCCCGTGCTTCCCGCACAGATCAATCAGCGCCTGCGCCGTTCCGACCTACTGGGCGACCTGCGCGCCGCCCTCGTGGGAGACTCCGAGGCCGAGACCGCACCCACCGCCGACCTGCAGCGATTCCGCCCGCGCACGATCCTCACGGTCGCGATCGCGTTCATCGCCGTCTTCATCGTCGTCGGCTCGCTCAACTTCAGCGACATCGTGACCACGGTCAAGAGCGCGAATCCATGGTGGATGCTTGCTTCCGCGGTGCTCGCCTGCCTCATCTGGGTCGGTTCCGCGGTCCCGCTTGTTGCCCTGTCGCCTGAGAAGCTGCCCTTCAAGGAGACGTTCATCGCCCAGGTCGCGGCCTCGATCATTACGATCGTGGCGCCCGCCGGCGTGGGACCCGCGGCCCTCAACCTGCGCTACCTGCGCAAGCGCCGCGTTCCCACCGCAATGGCGGTGACGACGGTGACGCTCATGCAGATCTCTCAGGCTCTCGTCACGATTGTCCTCCTGCTCCTCGTTATGGTCATTGCAGGATCGTCGCTGTCTGTGTCGGTCCCCTACGGCACGATCCTCGGTGTCGTCGCGCTCGTGATGGTCGCGGTCGGCGTCATCGTCGCGGTGCCAAAGGTGCGGCGCTGGATCTGGTCGAAGATTCAGCCGACCTGGCAGCAGGTCTACCCGCGCCTCCTGTGGATCATCGGTCAGCCCCGCCGCCTCGCTGCGGTCCTGGGCGGCAACCTGCTGATGAACATCGGCTACGTGGGCTCGTTCTGGACGGCGCTGCTCGCCATGGGTGGTTCGCTGAACTTCTCCACGGTGTCGCTCACCTACTTGACGGCGAATGCGGCCGGCTCGTTCATCCCCTCACCGGGTGGTATCGGTACCGTCGAAACGGCGCTGACCTCAGGCCTGACGGTCGCGGGCATCTCCTCGTCTGTCGCCATCGCGACGGCGCTGCTCTACCGTCTCGTCACCTTCTACGGCCGCATCCCGTTCGGCTGGCTGGCCATGAAGTACATGGAGAAGAAGGACCTGATCTAGGTTCCCTCTGAGCGCATCCGCATCCGCGCTCTCGCGTGACCGACAACAGCCGGTTCGTTTCTAGTTACTTCTAATTTTCATCAAATTAGAAGTAACTAGATGAATACTTGCTACCGACAGCAATTTCGCATGCAATTCCCCCACATGTCTTTTGATTTTTGAAATCAAATCGTTGAAATTCTGCGAATTTTGAGATGCACCAACGAACGGGCCCGGAGGAATTGCATGCGACTTTTACTGTGCCATTCGCTTACTGGAGGTTATTGTTGCCGTCCGGGTACGCCGCTTGGACGCCGCTCACCGAGCGAATCACGTCGATCGATCCAGCGGGCACGCGCAGCGCATAGCCGCGCAGGGCATTGCGATACTCCCGCTCCACGGAGACGGAGGCGCCCGGGAAGGACGCGGCCACGGCCTCGTTGATCGAGGCGAGGGTCGTCTCGCCGTCGGCGCTTTCCGCGAGCTGGACGATGACGACGACCGAGGTGTCTGCGTCCTGGCCGGACTGCGCGCTGGGGCCGCTCTGCCCGTTCTTGGACGTCAGTGCGGTGTCGGGGTCGATCGTCGGCGAGGCCGTGGCGCCCGGCGCGGACTGGGCCGAATCGCTGCCCGGGTTGGACTGCGGATCGGGCGTCGACGTGGAGGCGGGCGAGCAGCCCGCGACCGCGAGCGCGCACGTGCCCACCCCGGCCAGAAAAACGGCTGGCTTCTTCATGGACTGCACTCCCATACGTTCGACGCAGATACGAGGCGACATCGCGATGTGTCGCTGCTTCCAACATACCGCAGCGGCCGCCCAAAATGCGGCAATCGTGCAGGCATGAGAAGGGGCCCGGGAGCGCTCGCAGTGAGCGTTCCCGGGCCCCGGCCTCGTGAATGAGCGAATCAGTGATTCAGGTGCGATGCACGTCAGCGCACCCAGACCCCGTTCGCGTCGAACACGTAGGTGCGTCCGTTGATCACGTGCGTGCCGGTGAACATTGCTCCATCGGGTCCCAGGTAGTACCAGGCACCGTCGAGGTTCAGCCATCCGGTGTGCATCGCGCCCGAATCCTTCAGGTAGTACCAGGAGCCGCCATCGCGCACCCATCCGGTCGCCATCGCGCCGGATGCGGTGAGATAGTACCAGGAACCACCGTCGGCGACCCACCCGGTCTTCATGACCTTCGTGGCCGGATCCAGGTAGTACCAGTAAGCACCGTCGAAGCTCTCGTCGAACACCCAGCCGCCAACCAGGGCGCCCTCGGAATTTGCGTACACCCACGCACCGTCATCGCGCCGGAGCCAGCCGGTCATCATGTAGCCGTCGGAGCCGAACAGGTAGTCCTTGCCACCGATCGTGAACCAGCCGTTCTTGAGGTACTCCTTCCCGTTGGCGCACTGGTACCACCAGCCACGCAAGTCCTTCGCCCAGTGGCCGCCGTCAGCCGTGACGCACACGCCAGGGTTATCCGACGGCAGGTCAAGGGTCGCTGCCTTGGAGTGGTTCAGTCCGTAATCCCACGCGAGGACGTAGGGGTGGGCGATGACCTCGCCGGAGCCACCCTGATCGGCCCACCCCTGCGAGATGGCCGACATGGGAACCTCGACGTGGTACGTGTAGGTTCCGTCAGCCCCGACCGTTCCTTCGTTGTCCGCGAACACGTGGCGGTAGAACCACAGGCCGTCGGCCGGGTCATGCAGGTCGAACGCGGCCAGCGGGGACGCGTCGGTGACGTCAAAGGACACGACCGTGTCGGCACCCTCGCCCTTGTACTCCAGGTTGGAGACAACGGGCGCGGCCGTGTCGATGCGGAACTCGTAGGAGATCGACTGCTCGGCCTGCGAAGGGCCGTCGTTGTGCGCGGACAGCGTCAGCTTGTACACACCATCGGGCAGGTTCCTGTACTCGGCGTCGCGCAGATCCAGGACCAGCGGCTCACGTCCCCGCTCGACCCACGTCATCCTTCCGGACGAATCCAGCGCGGACTTCCAGTTCTGGTAGCGCGTGAAGGACGCGATCGTCTCTCCCGCAGCGTTCGTGTACGCGGCGTTGATCGTGTGCACGCTGCGCAGCGTGCCCGTGCGGGGTTCGAGAATCGTGGGAGCGCCCGAGGCAACCGAGCGAGAGAGGACGTTCTTGCTCGAGCTGGGCAGACCGATACGATCAGCATCCTTGACCAGGGGGTTGTATCCCAGCTGCTGGCGCGTGGATCCGTTGTAGACCCAGGAGGCGAGCGTGTGAGCCCCGTCCTCGGAGGCGAGGGCGTCGAAAATGGGGGCCTTGCCCCAGTCACCGTAGAAGCCCAAGTAGGGCACGGTCAGGTCGGGCTGGGACGCGGTCTTCGAGGCGAAACGCACGAATCCATCGAGGAAGGTGCCGTTGGGCGTGTTCTGCGCGACGGAGGAGTCGAAGTCGGAGCCAGGCTTGACATCCACGCCCACCGTGACCTCGCCGTTCGCGGGAACGGTAACGGTCGCGCCCTCACCGGTGCCACTCACGGCCGCGCCGGAGTAGGCGATGTCCACGCCCTTGCCTCGCCAATCGGCGGACTTGCCGGTGAAGAACCCACCCTCAACAATCTCGGAGAGGGCCTGCGAGCTCAGCGCGTAGGTGGCCTCCGCGCCGGACAGGTTGTGCAGCGTGACGTCGAAGTGCCAGCCCTTCGTACCATCCCCCAGGTCCGCCTTGGGCCGGGACTGCTCGGGGGCGCCGACCACGGTCGGATACACGGACGAGGTCGTGGCCGCCAGGACATTCGTCAGGCCCGATCCCTGCTTGCGCGGTGAGTACGGGGCGCCAGTGTCCTGGAGCGGGTCGACGACGGGGGTCGCCGTTCCCATGATGAGGTTCTGGACGACATCGATCTTCTGACGCGCGCTCATCGAGGCAAACAGCGGATCGTTCTCAACGCGCTGCAGGACGACGGCGCTCACGCCCGCCATCTGCGGGGTCGCCATCGAGGTGCCGGACATGAACTCGTAGGTGCCGCCGGGCACAGCCGAGTAGATGTTGCCTCCGGGGGCGCTGACCTCGGGCTTGAGGCGCAGGTCCGGGGTGACGCCCAACGAGGAGAAGCTCGACATGGAGTACTTCTTGCTCGGGGCCACGACCTTGCCGGGGGCGACGCTCAGGTGGTGGTCGGCGGCGGCCAGCATGGCCTCACCGTCAGCCTGCGAGATGAACGCGGCGGGCACGCCGTCCGTCGCCAGGCTCATGACCACGAGCGAGTCACCGGGCACGTTGTTGTAGACGATGAAGCCGGCGGGCTTGGAGCCGGCAATGTTGTTGAACTTGTCCTGGAAGGTGAGAGTACCGCGCTTGACCAGCACGATCTTGCCCGCGAGGCCCTCGGGGTACTTGGCCTTGAGCGCGGCGCCATCCTCGGGCGAACCGATGCCGCCGTCGACGTACTCGAAGGGACCGCCGGTCAGGTCGGACAGGTCGGGCATCTTCTGGCCGTCGGCGCCGCCGGCGCGCTGGTAGGCGATGTCGCGGTCGCCGACGGTGAAGGCGCTGTGCGACAGCGAGTTGTCGACCGAGGCCACGGACACGACGGAGGAGTAGGACGCCGGTTCGCCCAGGACGGAGGAGTCGGGGTCGGAGGCGAAGGGCAGGTTCTTGCCGGAGAGGTTGCCGTATCCGGCCGTGTACTCGTTGCCGGCGGCCGCGTTCACGGTGACGCCAGCGTCCTGGAGGCTCTTGAACACGGTCGCGTACATGGAGTCGGCCTCGTTATCCATGCCGCCGGTCTGTCCGAGGGACAGGTTCACGACGTCGGGGCGCAGGACGACCATGTCGTCGAGGGCGGCGAGCAGCGCCGAGTCCGGGATGCCGCCGCTGATACTGCTGGCGACCTTGGCGACGATGATCTGCGCGTCCGGGGCGATGCCCACGATTTCACCCGCGTTGCCCGCGGTGATGCCGGCGACGTGCGTGCCGTGCGATCCGGCTTTGCCGGTCGGCGAGGCGTCCGGGTCGTTATCCGCGTAGTCGTAGGCGAAGGGGAACTTTTCCGACACGTAGCTGCCGGTCTTGCCGTCGCCAAGATGTGGGGTCAGGCCCTCCACCTTGTCCTCGGAAAGCCCGGGGGTCCCGTGCAGGGCACCCGCGAACGCTGGGTGGGTCATGTCCACGCCCGTGTCGATGATGGCGACGACCTTGCCATTACCCTTTTGGGTGATCTGGTCGGCGTGCATCATCAGCTGGGCGCTGAGGTTGTCGGGGTTCTGGGTGGAGATGCGCGAGGAGTTCGTCGCGCCCTCTCCGGCGACCTGGTCATCGACACCATCGACATGGGTCTCGCGATCGAGGAAGGCGGCGTTGACGCCGCTCACCGCGCGGATCGCGTCGAGGGATCCGGCGGGGGCGCTCAGCGCGAAGCCCTGCAGGGCCTTGTCGTACTGGCGCTCCACCTGGGCGGAAGAGCCGGGGAACGCACCGGCCACGGCCTCGTTGATCGAGGCGAGGGAGGCCGCGCGGTCTGCACCCTCGTCGAGCTGGACGACGATAGTGACGACCGCGGCGGGGTCGACCTCGTCGGTCGTCGGCGGCTGAGCGTCCTGCGTGGTCTGTCCGCTCTTCGAGGTGAGCGCGGTATCGACGTCGCCGACGGGCAGGGACGAGGCCGTGGCGCCTGCGTCGGGTCGGGTGTCTGCCGGGGTTGGCGGGGATGCGAGGGTCGCGGGGCCGGCAACCACCAGAGCGGCGGTGCCAGCCAGCGCGAGGAACGCCGCTGGTTTCTTCGTTGTCATGTGCGTAACTCCAAAATGTGAATGGGGACCTCGAGAGGCACGAAGCGAACGCGTACCTATTGGTCGTTATGTGAGGACAGCGCTGCGACGCATCATTGCGCAGCACGTCGGACAGCAGGGCAGTGCGACGACGAACAAGGCCCGGGCCGGGTGAGACGCCCTCCCCGGGCCTCGTCGTCGCTGGGCAAGCACTCAGGTCAACCGACCCACGCGCCGCTCCCGTCAAAGACGTAGGTACGCCCGTTAATCACGTGCGTGCCCGTGAACATCGCACCATCGGGGCCCAGGTAGTACCAGGTGCCACCGACCTTGACCCAGCCTGTCGCCATCTTGCCCGAGTCGGACAGGTAGTACCAGGAGCCGCCATCGTGCACCCAGCCGATGGCCATCGCGCCGGAACCTGTGAGGTAGTACCACGAGCCGCCGTCGGCGAGCCACCCGGTCTTCATGATCTTGGTGGCCGGATCCAGGTAGTACCAGTAGGGGCCACCGTACACGCCGTCGAGGACCCACCCGCCGACGGGAACGCCATCGGAATCCACGTACATCCAGTCACCGCTGGGGTGCTTGACGAAGCCGGTCATCATGTAACCGGAGGGGCTGAACTGGTAGTCCCTGCCACCGATCGTGAACCAGCCTCCTCCCAGGTACGCCCTCTCGTTAGCGCACTGGTACCGCCAGTACCGCACTTCCTTGATCCAGTGACCGCCCGTCGGATCCTTGCACGAGGCCGTCTCGTTGTCGTCGGAGATGGGCAGGTCGAGGCTCACCGGCTCGGAGGGGTTGAGCCCGTAGTCCCACGCGAGCAGGTAGGGATTGTCGATGACTCCGCCGACGCCACCCTGGTCACTCCACGCCCCAGAGATCTCCATCAATGGGATCTCAACGTGGTACATGTACCGACCGTCGGGGCCAACGCTACCCTCGCTCTCGGTGAAGACGTGGCGGTAGAACCACAGGCCGTCAGCCGGGTCGTGCAAGTCGATCGCCGCCAGGGGCGAGTCATCGGCGACATTGAAGGACACGGCCATGTCGGGCCCGTCTCCGCCGTACGTCACTCCTGAGATGACCGGTGCCGTCGTGTCGAGGCGGAACTTGTAGGAGATCGACTGCTCGGCGCGCGACGGGCCGTCGTTGGACGCGGCGATCCGCAGCGTGTACGTGCCGTCGGGCATGTGCGAGAACTTCTCCGCGTTCGCGTCGAAGACCGTGGACTCGTGGTAGGCCTCGACCCAGGTGTTCTCCTCGGTGCTCGTCTGGTAGAGGGACTTCCAGTTCCGATGGTTGGTCACCGAGAAGACCGTCTCCCCGGCCTCGTTCGTGTAGGTGCTGGTCAGCGAGTGGACGCTGCGCAGCGTGCCCGTGCGGGGTTCGAGGATCGTCGGGGCGCCCGAGGCCGTGGACCTGGAGATCACGTAGCGCTGCGGGTTGGGCTTGCCGGTGCGCTCGGCCGCCTTAACGAGGGGGTTGTAGCCGAGGGAGTCGCCGGTCTTGCCGTTGACGATGGCCGAGGCCCGGGTGTGTGCGCCGCCGTCCGAGGCGAGGGCGTCGAAGATGGGGACCTTGCCCCAGTCGCCGTAGAAGCCCAGGTAGGGCACGGCGAGGTCGGGCTGGGACGCGGTCTTCGACGCGAAGCGCACGAAACCGTCGAGGAACGTACCGTTGGGCGCATTGTCCGCGACGTAGGAGGCGAACTCGCTGCCGGGCGTGATGTCGATACCGACGGTGGCCTCGCCGCTCGCGGGGACCGTCACCGTCGCACCCTCGGCGGACGCGGATGCGGCGCCCGAGTACGCGATCTCCACGCCACGGCCTCGCCAATCAGAGGAGTGCTGCGTGAAGAATCCGCCGTCCACGATCTCGGAGAGGGCCTGCGAGCTCAGCTCGTAGGTGGCCGGAACACCCGAGAGGTTATGCAGCGTGACGTCGAAGTGCCACCCCTTCGTGCCGTCCCCCAGGTCCGCCTTGGGTCGGGACTGCTCGGGGGCGCCGACCACGGTCGGGTACACGGACGAAGTCGTCGCAGCCAGGGCGTCGACGAGGCCCGCGCCCTGCTTACGCGGCGAGTACAACGCGCCCGTCGTCTGAGCCGCATCCGTCAGCGGACGGGCAGTGCCCATGATGAGGTTCTGGACGACGTCAGCCTTCTGACGCGCACTCATCGAGGCGAAGAGCGGGTCGGACTGGACGCGCTGCAAGACGATCGTGCTGACGCCCGCCATCTGAGGCGTGGCCATCGACGTACCCGAGGACTGCTCGTACGCACCGTCCGGTATCGACGAGAAAACCTCGCCACCGGGCGCCGCGATCTCGGGCTTGAGGCGCAGGTCCGGGGACACGCCCCACGCGGAGAATTCCGACGCCTCGTACACGGTGGACTGCGGCAGGACCTGACCCTCGGCGATCGAGAGCGTGTGCTCGGGGGCGTCCAGCATGGCCTGGCCATCGGCCTGAGAGATGAACGCCGCGGGCATGTCCTGCGTCGTCAGATTCATGGCGATGAGCGATCCGACCGACACGTTGTTGTAGACGACGATTCCGGCGGGCTTGAGGTCGTAGAGGTTCTCGACCTTCTTCTGGTAGGTCATGTTGCCGCGGGAGACGAGCGCGATCTTGCCGGCGAGGCCGTCCGGGTACTTCGCCTTGAGCGCGGCGGCGTCCTCCTCGGAGGCGAACCCGGCGTCCACGTACTCGTAGGTGCCGGCGGGCAGGTCGGAGAAGAAGGCGACCTTCTCGCCGTTGAGGCCGCGAGCGCGCTGATATCCGATGTCTTTCCCATTGACGGTGAAGGCGTTGCGCATCAGGGCGTTTTCGACCGAGGCGACGGCAACCACCGAGGAGTAGGTCGCCGGCTCGTCCATAACCGAGGAGTCGGGGTCCGAGGCGTAGGGCAGGCCCTTGCCGGAGTTGTTGCCGTACCCGGTGGAGAAGGCATTGCCCGAGGCCGCGTTGACGGTGATGCCCGCTTCCTGCAGCTTCTTGTACACGGTCGCGTACACCGTGTCGGCCTCGCCATCCATGCCGGCCGTCCAGCCGAGCGACAGGTTAATGACGTCGGGATGCAGGACGAGCATGTCGTCGAGGGAGGCAAGCAGCGCCGAGTCCAGCAGCGCGTCGTCCTCGCTGCGCGTCACCTTCGCGACGATCACCTGGGTGTTCGGAGCGGTGCCGACGATCTTGTCGGCGTTACCTGCGGCGATGCCGGCGACATGCGTCCCGTGGGAACCGTACGGGGTCTTCGCCGGCGACGCGTCGTTGTCGCCGTCCGCGTAGTCGTAGGCGAAGGGGAACTTCTGCGAGACGTAGACGCCGGTCTTGCCCTCACCCAGCTGCGAGGTCATCGCGGCGACCTTCTGCGGGGTGAGCGGGGGCGTTCCCGCGAGCTCGCCAGTGAATGCCGGATGCGTCATGTCGACGCCCGTGTCGATGACGGCGATGACCTTTCCTTCGCCCTTCTGGGCGACCTGGTCGATGTGCATCATGAGATGGGCGCTCAGGTTGACGGGGTCCTGCCCGCCGGTCTGCGAGGACTCGATACCACCCTCGGCATCGGGCGTGGCCACATCACTGACGCGACCCTCGCGCTCAAGGAACGCGGCGCGTACGCCCGGGGCACGGCGGATTGCATCGAGCGCACCGACGGGTGCCTTGAGGGCGAAGCCCGACATGACGTTGCCGTACTCGTGCTCCACCTGGGCCTGCGTTCCCGGGTAGAGGGCGGACACGGCCTCGTTGATCTCACTGATCGCACCCTCGCGGGACGCGCCATCCTCGAGCTGGACGATGACGCCGACGACGCGCGCCGGGTCCGCCTCTGCGCCGGTCGAGGAGGGCGCGGACTGTCCGCTCTTCGAGGTCAGCGCCGTGTCGATGTCGCCCACGGGCAGGGAGGTTGCTGCGCCATCGTGCGTTCCGGTGGGTCCCGGGGGCAGGGGCGAGGCCAGGGTGGCCGGCCCAGTCACCGCGAGCGCGCACGCGCCGACGAAGGCGAGGAGGGCAGCCGGTTTCTTCGTTGACATAAGCCTTCTCCGATATGTTGGGGGACGGAGTGCCAGTGGCACCCGGTACGTCGGCGTACCAGCCGTCTCCTCACAACATACCTCATGTGCCCTACCTGACAATCACCATCTTGCTTACCGATATGTGAAGCGCAGCTGAAGCGTCTAACACGACCGGGCCCGGGAGCGCGCTACTGCGTTCCCGGACCCGGCGTATTGCCTGGCGGTAGGCGGATATCAGATCACGGCATCCACATACCCGAGGCGTCGAAGGTGTACATACGGCCGTTGATCATCTGCGTGCCGGTCACCATGGCCCCCGAGGGAGACAGGTAATACCAGGCGCCACCCAGGTTGAGCCAGCCGGTGGCCATCGCGCCAGAGCCATGCAGGTAGTACCAGACACCATCGACCATAACCCAGCCGGTACGCATGGCACCGTCCGAGCCGAGGTAGTACCAGAAGCCACCGATCATCTGCCAGCCGGTGAGCATCGCGCCCGAGCCGTGCAGGTAGTACCACGTGCCACCCAAGTTGAGCCAGCCGGTGGCCATCGCACCGGAACCGTGCAGGTAGTACCAGACGCCGTCGACCATGACCCAGCCGGTGCGCATCAGGCCGTTATCACCCAGGTAGTACCAGGCGCCGCGGACCATCTGCCATCCGGTGAGCTGAGCGCCGGAGACATCGTGGTAGTACCAGGCGCCGCCGTCCATAACCCAGCCGGTGCGCATGTAGCCACGTCCATCGAAGCGGTAGGTGTGTCCGTCGATCATCATGGAGGTGTTCGTCGGGTAGCTGCCATCAGCGTTGCGGTACCACCAGCCGACCGAGTCCATCACCCAGGCGCCCATCGGGGCGGGGGCGGGCTGGGGATCCGGTGCAGGCTGCGGGTTGGGAGCGGGCTGCGGGTTGGGAGCGGGCTGCGGGTCCGGCGCAGGCTGCGGATCAGGCTGGGGCTGGGGATCCGGAGCAGGCTGCGGGTT
>NZ_ALCB01000014.1:0-6383 GCF_000282935.1 Actinomyces sp. ICM39 | reverse complement strand
ACAAAAGTCCCTGCAGATCAGTCGCTGGCGCTTCCTTCGCCGCGCAGCTCGTCGAGCATGCCCGCCGTGAGGATGCCCGAGGGCAGGGCAACGACGGCGACGCCCATGAGCGAGGAGATCATGGCGATGGCACGCCCCACGTCGGAGGTGGGGTAGAGGTCGCCGTAGCCGACGGTCGTCAGGGAGACGACCGCCCAGTACACGGCATCGAAGAAGGTGTTGAAGGTTTCCGGCTCGACGTTAAAGATGGCGAGGGCGCTGACGAGGATGTAGCCGATGGCCAGGCCGAGGACGGCGAGCAGCGCCTCCCTCTCTTTCTCGAACACGGCGGCGATGACGGAGGCGCTCTTCGAGTAGCGAATGAGCTTGAACAGCCGCAGGGCCCGAAACAGGCGGAGGACACGCAGCGTGCGCGGCGCGTCGTTGAGGGCATTGAAGACTGGCAGGATCGACAGCAGGTCGATGACGGCCATGGGGGTGAAGGGATAGATCAGGAACGACAATGCGCCCTTGCCGAGCTTCAGATCCGCCGTCGCCCATCGTGCCAGATAGTCGGCGATGAACACGAGGACGCAGGCGTACTCGATTGTCTCGAGGACGGGGCTGGATTCCTTGAAGCACAGGGGAAGGAGGCTGGCGATAATGAGCACGGTCATGACGTGCCCGCACCACATCGCCGCTCCCCCATCACCATCCAGCAGAGAGTAGAGACGTTTCCGCACCTTTAACACTCCTCATCGATATGCGCGTCACGCGCCGGGAAAACGCACCCACGACTGGGCACTGACTTGCGTCGAGCGAGGGCCCCGGAGCTTGCCACTCGCCGATACCACGCACTGTAGCACCGCGCCGAGTCCCGCCGACCACGCCCCACACACAGTTGTGGGCCGCTCACAAACAGCACAAGAACGCCTATCTCGTCAAAAACTCAACGAGTTTCCCCTCACAAACACCATACATATCAATTATTTACGCGTAAGGTAGTGGGCATGGCAACAGATACATGCACGCTGTTCGCGACACTGATCGACACGGAAGTTCGCGCTTGGAGCGCCGTTGAATCCGCCCTCTCCGAGGCCGGAAACGCGCTGACACTCGGCCGCTTCCTCGTCCTGCGCACGGTCCGAGACACCCCCGCGTGTCGCATCCAGGAGGTCGCGGCGAGCCAGGGGATCACCCTGGGAGCGGCCTCGCGCCTCGTCGATCGCCTCCACCGCGACGGACTGCTGCACCGCACCCCGTGCGAGCACGACCGGCGCGCGACCATCCTGACGGTGACGGACCGGGGCCTGGCACACCTCGAGGAGGCCTGCGCGGTCGTCGAGAAGGAGCAGGAGCGCCTCTTCGCCCCGCTCTCCACAGTCCAGCGCGAGGAGCTGACGCGCTGCCTCGCGCTCATCGCCGAGGCTGCCAAGGAGCGCGCATGATTCGCTTCGACCACGTCTCCAAGACCTACCCGGGCGGCACACGCGCCGTCGAGGACTTTTCCCTCACCGTCGAGCAGGGTTCCACGACCGTCTTCCTGGGCACCTCGGGCTGCGGCAAGACGACGCTCATGCGGATGGTGAACGCGATGGTCACCCCGACCTCGGGCAGGGTATTCGTACGAGACCAGGACGTCGCAGGCGAGGATCCCGTGCGCCTGCGCCGCTCGATCGGCTACGTCCTACAGGAGGGCGGACTCTTCCCCCACCGAAGCATTGCCGACAATATCGCGACCGTCCCGCGCCTGGAGGGCGCCACGAAGCATGCCTCCCGCGAGCGCGCGCTCGAGCTCCTCGAGCTGGTGGGCCTGGATCGCGAGATGGCCGATCGCTACCCCGCCCAGCTGTCGGGCGGCCAGCGTCAGCGCGTGGGCGTTGCCCGGGCGCTGGCCAATCGCGCGGACATCCTGCTGATGGACGAGCCCTTTGGCGCGCTGGATCCGATCGTGCGCGCGGAGCTACAGCGCGAGCTGAAGGAGATCCAGCGGGCCTTGGGCACGACGATCCTCTTCGTGACGCACGACGTGGACGAGGCGTTCACGTTGGGCGACCAGGTTGCCGTCCTCTCGACGGGTGGCCGCATCGAGCAGGTGGGGACGCCCACCGAGCTGCTCTCCTCTCCCGCCTCGCCCTTCGTTGCGGAGTTCGTCGGAGCCTCGCGCGCGGCACGCCCGGTGCGCGTCGCCGGGCCGGGTGGCCTGGTCGTCGACGACGCCGGCACCCCCGTGGGCACGCTGACGACCGACGAGGCCGGGGAGCGTCCGTGACCTGGCTGTCCTCGAACTGGGGAGTGATTGGCTCCCTGACGCTCGCGCACCTGTGGATCGCCCTCCCAGCGGTCGCACTGTCGGTGCTGCTCTCCGTGCCGATCGCGCGCTGGGCGGCGTTTTCGCGCCGCGGCGGCTGGGTCCTGTCCGTCCTGTCGGCGCTGTACGCGGTTCCGTCGCTCCCGCTTCTGATCGTCATTCCCGTGATCGTCGGGGTGGCGCTGCGCTCTCCCGCCAACATGGTGATTGTCCTGACGCTGTACGGCGTGGCGGTGCTGGTGCGACAGGCCGCGGAGGGCTTCCGCGCAATCCCTCGCGCGACCCTGCAGGCCGCTAACGCGTGCGGCTACCCGCTCTTTCGACGCTTCGTCGAGGTGGAGCTTCCCCTGGCGACGCCCGTCATCATCGCGGGCACGCGCGTGGTCGCCACGTCGACGGTATCGCTCGTGACGGTGGGTGCGTTCATCGGAGTGCGCTCGCTGGGGACGCTGTTCACTGACGGTTTTCAGCGCGGCCTCATCGCCGAGGTCGTGGCCGGCTTGGTCGCAACGGTTCTCCTTGCGCTCATCATCGATGCGCTGATCCAGGGAATCGGCTGGGCGCTCACTCCGTGGACGAGGAGGGGGCGGGCATGAACATTCTCCTTGACGCCCTGAAATGGTTGGCAGTCCCCGCCCACTGGCTGGGCGAGTCCGGGATCCTCGTGAGGGCCACCGAGCACTTGGGCCTCACACTCCTGATCGTGGCGCTCGCGGCCCTCATCGCGCTGCCGCTGGGCACCTGGATCGGACATACGGGCAGGGGCCGATGGCTGGTGAGCGCGACGGGCGCGGCCCGCGCGGTTCCGACGCTCGGCGTCCTGACGCTGGCGGGCCTATGGCTGGGTATTGGACTGGCGGCGCCCACGCTGGCTCTCCTCATCCTGGCGATTCCGCCGCTCCTGTCGGCGACCTACTCAGGGATCGCCTCGACGCCGCGCGCGACCGTGGACGCGGCGCGAGCGATTGGGCTCACTGAAAAACAGGTCCTCGCGCAGGTCGAGGCCCCGCACGCGGCCGGCCTCGTCGCGGCGGGCGTGCGCTCGGCAACCCTCCAGGTGATCGCGACGACGACGCTGGCGGCCTACACGGCGAACTACGGTCTCGGCCGTTTCCTTTACGAGGGGCTGAAGACCCGCGACTACGCGGAGATGATCGGCGGCGCGATCATCGTCGTCGCCCTCGCGCTGGTGACCGACGCGCTCCTGGCCCTGGTGGCGCAACGCCTTCGGGCCCGCACCCATTCTTTCTCAGACAATGAGGACAACTCACTCAAGGAGACACTATGAAACGCACAATGATCACAATGGCTGCCGTCGCGGCTTCCGCCCTGGCCCTGGCCGCCTGCGGTTCGGCGGAGTCGGTCGGCGGCAACACGAGCACCGGGAGTTCGGAGAACGGCTCGACGACGCTCGTCGTCGGCTCGCAGGACTACTACTCGAACGAGATCATCGCGGAGGCCTACGCGCAGGCGCTCGAAGGGGCAGGCTTCACGGTTGATCGCCAGATGCGGATCGGCCAGCGCGAGGTCTACATGCCCGAGCTTGAGGCCGGCTCGATCGACGTCTTCCCCGAGTACACGGGCAACCTGCTGCAGTACCTGGATGCTGACGCGACCGCGCGATCCACGGACGAGGTGTATTCAGCTCTGCAGACCGCGCTCCCCTCGGGCCTGCGCGCCCTCGAGCAGGCACCTGCGACCGACCAGGATTCTTACGTGGTGACGGCCGACTTCGCGCAAGCCCACTCACTGACGTCGATCGGCGACCTCACGAACGCGGGCGCGCTCACCCTCGGCGGCAACTCGGAGCTGCGCACGCGTCCCTATGGTCCGACCGGACTGTCCGACCTCTACGGAGTGACCGTCAACTTCACCCCGATCGAGGATTCGGGCGGCCCCCTCACGGTCAAGGCCCTGAAGGACGGCGACATCCAGCTCGCGAACATCTACTCATCCGACCCGGTGCTCGCGGACGGAACGCTGACGGTCCTGACGGACCCGAAGGGGCTGTTCCTGGCCTCGCACGTGGTGCCCCTGGCCTCGTCGCGGGTAAACGAAGACGCGACCGCGGTCATCAACAGGGTGAGCGAGGCGTTGGACGCGCAGGATCTCATCGAGATGAACCGGGAGTCGACGGTCGAGCAGAAGTCCGCCTCTCAGATCGCCCACGACTGGCTCATTTCCGAGGGCCTGCTTTCCTAATTCTCGCTTCTCGACTCGACGAGGCCGGGGCCGGGTGTGTGCGCACGCTCAGCCCCGGCCTCGTCGTATGCCTACTCGGTCACACCCCACGCTCTTTTATGTGACCCACACCATCATTTGACCTACTTTTTACGTTTGTAACCAAAATGTAATGCGCACATGATGGACATCTTTCATGAATTCCACGCGCCACGGGTTAATCTCAGACCATACCTGAGGGCACCGCCCCCAGTTCCACCCATCAACCAGGAGGAGGAATCCATGAACCTGAAGAAGGCATGGCTCGTCATCCCCGCAGCTGCCGCGCTCGCCCTGACCGCCTGCGCCGGCGGCGGCACCTCGTCGTCCGGCTCCGGCGACAAGGTCGTCACGACCAACGGCACCGAGCCCCAGAACCCGCTCCTGCCGGGTCTGACCAACGAAAACGGCGGCGGCAAGATCCTGACCGTCCTGTTCAGCCAGCTCGTCCGCTACGACATCGACGGCACCGCCGTCCTCGACGTCGCCGAGTCCATCGAGCCCAACGAGGACGCATCCGAGTGGACCATCAAGCTCCACAACGACCGCAAGTTCTCCGACGGCACCCCCGTCCAGGCTCACAACTTCATCAAGGCCTGGAACCTCATCACGTCGAAGCAGCAGCAGCAGGCTGCCTTCTTCAGCATCTTCGAGGGCACCGACGACGAGGGTAACGGCGAGATCACCGGCCTGACCGAGGTCGACGACTACACCTTCACCGCGAAGCTGAAGAACCCCACCTCGGACTTCATGTCGCGCCTGGGCTACGTCGCCTACGCGCCGCTCCCGGACTCGACCCTCGCTGACCCCGAGGCCGGTGGCCAGGCCCCCGTGGGCAACGGCCCCTACAAGATGGCTTCGGCCGACGCGTGGGAGCACAACGTCAAGTTCACCACCGTTCCCAACGAGAACTACGTGGGCGACACCAAGGCCCAGAACGACGGCGTGACCTTCGTCTTCTACACGAGCCTCGACGCCGGCTACCAGGACCTGTCCTCCGACTCCCTCGACGTGCTCGACGGCGTCCCGGCCTCCGTGTTCAAGACCTTCGAGTCCGAGCTGAGCGGCCGCACCGTGAACCAGCCCTACGCTGGCATCCAGTACTTCACGATCCCGCAGTACCTGCCCCACTTCTCCGGTGAGGAAGGCCGCCTGCGCCGCCAGGCCATCTCCATGGCCGTTGATCGCGACACCATCACGAAGACCATCTTCAACGGCACCCGTACCCCCGCCAAGGACTTCACTGCTCCGACCCTCGAGGGCTACGACGCCAACATCTCCGGCAACGATGTCCTGACCTACAACCCCGAGAAGGCCAAGGAACTGTGGGCAAAGGCCGACGCCATCTCCCCGTGGGACGGCTCCTTCACCATCGCCTACAACTCCGACGGTGGCCACAAGGAATGGGTCGACGCGACCGCTAACTCCATCAAGAACACCCTGGGCATCGACGCCGAAGGCAACCCCTTCGCCGACTTCAAGTCGCTGCTCGATGCCGAGGACAAGCGCGAGATGACCGGCGCGTTCCGTAACGGCTGGCAGGGCGACTACCCGGCGCTGTACAACTTCCTGCAGCCCCAGTTCGCCACCGGTGCCGACGCCAACAAGGGCGACTACTCCAACAGCGAGTTCGACTCCCTGATGATCCAGGCCTCCTCCGCCACCACGACCGCGGACGCCGTCAAGACCCTCCAGCAGGCCCAGATGATCCTGCTCCAGGACCTGCCGGCCATCCCGCTGTGGTACCCGAACGTCAGCGGCGGCTGGTCGAAGAACGTCGACAACGTCAAGTTCGACTGGAAGGGTCAGCCCGTGATGTACCAGGTCACCAAGAAGTGATCGCACGAGGTTAACCTCGATTCAGGGGCGGGCG
>NZ_ALCB01000013.1:0-4597 GCF_000282935.1 Actinomyces sp. ICM39 | reverse complement strand
CCCGGAACCATGCGGTTCCGGGCCTCTCCTACGCAAATGCGTCAGTCGATCGGCTCACCCTCGATGTGCCAGACCTCGCGAGCGTAGTCGGAGATCGTGCGGTCCGAGGAGAAACGGCCGGAGCGGGAGATATTCGCCCACACGCGAGCGTTCCAGGCCTTCTGGTCGCGGTAGTCGGCGGCCATACGGTCCTTGGTCTCGCGGTACGCGGCGAAGTCACCCAGGACGTAGTACACGTCGGCCGGGTCGTAACCACCCTCGAGGATCGAGTGGCGGATGTCGTGGAACCAGCCGGAGTTGGAGTCGTCGAGCGTGCCGTCGGTCAGGGCGTCGATGACGCGCTTGAGGCCGGGGACATTCTCGTAGTGCCAACGGGGGTCGTAGTGGCGACGCAGCTCGGGCAGCTCATCGTCGGTCGCACCGAAGATGTAGGCGTTGTCCGCGCCCACGGCCTCGAGAATCTCGACGTTCGCACCGTCCAGCGTGCCCAGGGTGAGGGCGCCGTTCATCATGAACTTCATGTTGGACGTGCCCGAGGCCTCCTTGCCGGCCATCGAGATCTGCTCGGAGACGTCGGCGGCAGGGATGATGTGCTCGGCGGGCGAGACGTTGTAGTTGTGGACGAAGACGACCTTGATGCGGCCGTTGATGTCCTCGTCGTTGTTCACCAGCTCCGCGATGGCGTTGATGAGCTTGATGATGGCCTTGGCGCGGATGTAGCCGGGGGCAGCCTTGGCACCGAAGATGAACACGCGGTTGGGGGTGTCCAGCGTCGGGTCGTCCTTCATGCGGAAGTACAGGTCCAGGACGTAGAAGGCGTTGAGGAGCTGGCGCTTGTACTCGTGCAGACGCTTGATCTGCACGTCGAAGATCGAGTCGGGATCGATCTCGACGCCCTCGCGCTCCTTGACCCAGGCGGCGAAGTCAACCTTATTGGCATGCTTGATCTCAGCCAGGCGCTCGAGGACATCGTCAGTGCCGGCCTCGGTGAACTTGGACAGCTCGGTGAGGTCGCGGACCCACGCGTCGGAGCCGGTGACCTCGTCGAGGAGGGCCGCCAGGCGGGGGTTGCACTGCTTGAGCCAGCGGCGCGGGGTCACGCCGTTGGTCTTGTTGTTGAAGCGCTCGGGCCAGATGGCGTGCCACTCCTTGAGGGTGTCGCGCTTGATGATCTCCGTGTGGAGGGCGGCGACGCCGTTGATGGAGTAGGACGCGTAGCAGGCGATCCAGGCCATGCGCACGGTGTTGCCGGCGACGGGGGCCATGTAGTCGATGGTGCCCTGGTCGAGGCCACGCTCGGCCATGTCGATGCGGAAGCGACGGTCGATCTCGCGGACAATCTCGGCGATGCGCGGGAACAGGCGATCGAAGATGTGGATATCCCAGGTCTCCAGGGCCTCGGCCAGAACCGTGTGGTTCGTGTACGCGAAGGTCTTGGAGACAACCTTCCAGGCCTCTTCCCAGCCGAGGCCGTGCTCGTCCATGAGGATGCGCATGAGCTCGGGGATGGCGAGGACCGGGTGGGTGTCGTTGAGTTGGACGGCATTGTACTCGGCGAAGCCGGTCAGGTCGGTGCCGTGGTGACGCACGTAGTTGGCAACGATTTCCTGCAGGGAGGCGGAGCAGAAGAAGTACTGCTGGCGCACGCGCAGGACCTTGCCCTCGAACGTGGTGTCGTTGGGGTACAGGACGCGGGAGATGTCCATGGTGCGTTCACGGTCGACGATGGCGTCGGTGAAGCGCTGGGAGTTGAAGGCGTCGTAGTCGAATTCCTCGATGGGCTCGGCCTTCCACAGACGCAGGGTGCCCACGTTCTTGGTGCCGTAGCCGGTGATCGCGATGTCGTAGGGGACGGCGCGCACGGTCAGGTCAGCGTAGGAGACGATGCGGGAGCGCTCTTCGCGGCGGATGACGAAGGGGTAGCCCTCTTCCATCCACGGGTCCGGATGCTCGGTCTGGAAGCCGTTGTCGAAAAGCTGCTTGAACAGGCCGTAGCGGTACAGGATGCCGTAGCCGCGCACGGGCAGGTCGAGGGTGGCGCAGGAGTCCAGGAAGCAGGCGGCGAGGCGGCCGAGGCCACCGTTACCGAGGGCAGCATCCGGCTCCTCTTCGAGAACCTGGCCGAGGTCGAGGCCGTAGGCGGCGAGAGCTTCGCGCGCCTTCTCGACGAGGCCGAGGTTCGACAGGTTGTTGAGCAGGGCTCGGCCCATGAGGAACTCGGCGGAGAAGTAGTGTTCCTGACGGCCCTTGGCGTAACGCTCCGTGGTGGCGGCCCAGTTATCGGCGATCTGATCGACGATTGCGGCGGAGAGCCCCTGCCACACTTCCATCAGGGTCGAATCTTCAACGGGGCGTCCAGAGGTCGCGCGCACATGAGAGGGCAGCGACTGCGTCAGATCCAGCGTCATACGATTTCCTTTTGTGTAACTGCGCCGTGCCCGCCGCAGGGGCGAGCTCCCCGGGTCGGGGCTGGCTTCACCTCTAGAGGGTAGCGAGTATGTGGCCCAATTCCCTCCTCTGACACAGCAGTGGGAGAAACCCCACCTCCGGCCACGTGACGGAATACACCTGTCAAATCCAGCCCATGACTAAAGGCCCAGATTGGCGCGCATTTACAAACGACAACCAATCCCCACCTGCAGCAAGTCACGAAATGCTCCCCCAATGATTTTTCGCAAACGTGAGACACGGTCAGCGTTCATGGACTAAGGTTCTCATGTAACCAATGCTGACCGGGCTAACAACAGCCCACACGGCCAGTATTCTTGAGACTGAATCACCTTCAACATGAGGAATACGATGAAACTGATGCATAGGTTGACCATCGCGACGGCTCTGAGCGCCACGCTCGCGACCGCCCTGATCGCGGGCCCCGCCATGGCCTCGCCCTCCGACGAGAACAAGCCCACGGGCCCCGGCACCGCTAACGGCGACAAGTCCACCGCGTGCCGCGCCGACTGGACCGCCTCGGCGATCCTCGACACGGACATCCTGGCTCACCGCCCCGATCTGGTGAACCCTGCCGACATCACCCGTAACTCCGACGGCTCCGTCAACAAGATCGCCACCGGCTCGAACAACGGCTACACCTCGAAGATCTCGACCAACTTCAACACCGAGACCTACAAGGCTCCGGGCATGTTCGAGGCCAACCACTGGATCGCCGGTTCCATGCAGAACTGGCGCTTCCCCGTGGCCACGAAGAACAAGCTGGCCGCCGGCACGACGATCACCGTCGACCTGCCCGACGACATGACCAACACCACCTTCATCGGCAAGATTGAGACCCGCGCGGGCCTCAACGCATACATGCAGGCCTGGGGCCCGCGTGAAGCCGAGTACACGTGGAATGACGGTGATTTCACCGCCACCCTGACTGACGCCGCGAAGAACATCTGGACAATCACGCTGAACAAGGGCCTCGACGCCAACACCGGCACGGTCTTCCAGTTCACGGGCACCTTCCCTGAGGGCGCCGAGTCCTCGGCCGCGACCGCCAACCTGGTCGGCGCCCAGTTCCCGGCCGACGGCCAGGTGTGCGGCGATCTGCCGACGCCCGAGACCCCCGAGCTCACCAAGTGCCAGGCCACGACCGTGGACCGCACCGTGTGGAGCCCCTACTCGCGCGACATCAACGAGCGCTCCAAGTACGCAGGCTCCTGGGGTTCTGAGGACCCCAAGTGGGGCGAGGCCAACGCTGACGGCTGGTTCATCGCCACCGGCACCGATCCGAAGGTCGGCGACTCGCGCACCCTGCGCCTCTACGGCGCCACCCACAAGGACCTCACCAACGCGACGCTGACGATCAAGGCCGTCCAGGGCCTGAAGTTCGACGCCTCCAAGATCAACACGATCTCCACCCCCGGCGCCGGCGCGCTCAAGGATAACGGCTTCACGAACACCGTCGAGGGCCTGGGCGAGATCAAGGTCAGCGAGGACGGTAAGACCATCACCGTCAAGATCGAGCACATGCCGGCCAACTCCAGCTTCTCCTTCAACATCAACGGCATCCTGACCGGCGAGACCCTCGAGGACTCCCCGATCCTGGCCCCGATCGTCCTGCACAACTGGCTGACCGGCACGGACAGCGAGTGCACGGTTCCCACCGAGGAACCCAGCACCCCGGCGCCGTCGGATTCCCCGACGCCCGAGCCGACGACTCCTGCTCCCACCCCGTCCGCAACCCCGAGCGGCAACCTCGCACGCACGGGCGCTGACACCCCGATGCTGGCCGGTGCGGCCATCATGGCGGGCCTGGCAGGCCTCGGAGCTGTGGCTCTGCGCCGTCGCCAGCGCTGACGGATTGCCCCCCCGCAGGGTGCGTCCCTGCGGGGGGCACTTCCCGCAGGGACGCATCAACAGGAAAGTGGCACCGCTCTTGATGAGTGGTGCCACTTCCCATCACCGGTTCATCATGAGGGCTCAATTCATGGTGACTTTCGGTACTTCCATTGTGCCTGTGATGCACGCATCATTTCAAGGCGAAACGATGATTTTTCGGTGCAAATTCGCGGTTTCTAACTGCACGTTCGTGCACAACTATCGCGCGATCTGCGCAAACTAGACAAAACGCGGGCCCGCTCGATTCGAGCGGGCC